>MVCS01000060.1 GCA_002049885.1 Planctomycetales bacterium 4484_123
CAATACGAACAGGACCGCACCGGCGCCAAGGCGCTGGAGGAGGTCTTCGGCAAGAAGCTCTCGGCCATCCAGGCCGACTGGCTCAAGTGGGTCCGCCGGCTGAAGTCCCCGCCGCTGCGACTGCGGCGGGACTCGGCCTACATCGGCGTCCAGACCCGCAGCGTCATCGATGGGCTGAAGGTCGTCAAGGTCGTCCCCGGCAGCGGGGCCGATAGGGCCGGCCTGAGGCCCGGCGACGTGATTACCAACATCGACGGCCGGCGGATAGCCGACGGCCCGGAGCTGCTGCGAACGGTCAGCCGGCATCGTCCTGGCGATAGGGTCTCCCTCCGCTTCCGCCGCAACGGAGAGTATCACACCGTGGCCCTGACCCTGGGCCGGTGGACCGGCCCGCCCCGGGGCAGGCCGAAGGCCCGCTCCAGGCCCGCGCCCGCCGGCCGGTCCAAGCCGCCGGTCAAGGGCCGGCGAAAGGGCCCGACCACCGTTCCGACGACCCGGCCGGCGAAAAGGGCGGCCTGAACGCCGCGCCAGAGCTCTATGCGGTCCCGGTGTCCGCCGGGCGGTGGAGTCCAGCCCGCGGCCCGCGGGCGGTTTGCAGTCCGAGAGCCGCAGCCCGCGGTTTGCCATGACCGCCATGGGATGTCTTGGGGGGGCAGGCCTAGCGCTGCACGACGTGGTAGATGGCCTGTGGGGCAAGTTGGATGGCAAGTGACGTCCGCGAGTCGCCCAGCCGGCTGCGGACGGCCTTGTTTGTGGGGTAGCCGTTTGGATCCAGGACAGTGACGGTGGCCGGCCCTGCGGGGGTCAGCTTCAGCGTGACGGTTGCGTCGATCTCCCGCACGCACAGTGGCGGGCCGCCGAGGTTGGTGATCTTCCCGCCGGCGGCGCGGAAGCCGTAGGGGCGTTCCTCCGTCATGGCCTGTATCAGCGCCTTGCCGGACTTCCGCAGCGGCTGGCCGTCCAGGGAGATGACCATCACGGAGGCGAACTCGTTCCGGCATTCGATGGTCACGTCGGACAGTTGCACCCTGCCGGCCCGGCCCAGGAATCCGACGGCCCCCTGGCTGCGGGGGGTATCCACGGTCACCACTCCCCGGGCGAAGTCCCAACGAAGTTGGCCGGTGATGCTGCGTACGGTCTTGGCCTCCCGGTCGATGAGCTTCTCCAGGCCGGCGGCGCGGCGGTCCTGGCCGGGCCTGAAGTCGCGCAGCACCGGCCCGACGTAGAAGCTCAACGGGTCGAAGTCGCCGGCCCCGGCGCTGCGCTGGGGCGCGTCTTTTTGCCGCAGCTCATCCAGCCCCGCCGCCGCGGCCGCCGGTGCGCCCCTCAGCGCCCAGAGGTCCCGCGGTTTCATGTGGTGTACCAGTACCGGGTTGCCCCGGCGGACGTCGCCCCGGCGGTATTGCAGTGCCGTGGCCGGAAAGGTCCAGGCGATGGCGGGGCAGGAGACGGCAAACTTCCGCATGGACGCATCGACCAGGAAGTTGCTGCCCACGGCGAAGAAATATATCCCGTCGATGCCCTGGAGGGCCCCATAGGCCGAGGCCAGGAAGGTCGCCTCGGCGCGGAAGCGGTTGGGGTTGGTCCAGCCCAGCTCGGAGATGATGTGGGGGAAGCCGGCCACTTGATGGACCTGGATGGGCAGGCGTTGTGGGCGCATCACCGCCGCCGCGCTGGAGAACGAGTGGCCCGGGCGGACGGAGTAGCTGGCCCCGGGGCCGGTGTGCCGGCCCGAGAAGTACCCGTGGCGGTCGATGACGTCGCCGGCGGTGTAACTCCAGCGCTCCAGGCCATCCAGCAGGTGGGCGTCGGCGGTCTTCCAGTTGCTGCACGATATCAGCCCGCCGTAGCCCAATTCTTCGCGCAGGTAGCGCACGGTGGATTCGTAGAAGCGGCGCTGGTGTTCGGCCAGGAAGCGGACCTGCTCGGCGATGCGCCTTTTCTTGGCGGGCGAGGCCTTCGCCAGTGCCCGGCCCGTCATGTGCCAGGCCTCGAACAGCCCGGCCAGGCCGGCGGCCGGGTCGTCGTCCGGGTGACCGGCGCCGTCCCAGGCGGCAAGGGCCTGCCGAACCGAGCCGTGACGGCGTGCCAGGTAGCTTCCGAAGAGTTGCTCCAGCCTGCGCCAGTATTGCCGGGGGATGTTTCTGCGGCTGAAGGTCCAGAAGAAGTAGCTGTCCTCGTTGACGATTTCCACGATGGCGACGGCCGGGTCCTTGGCGATGGGCAGGTGGGTATGGGGGTTGACCGTGGTGAGCAGTTGCCGGGCCCAGGAGCGGTATATCTGCTGCATCCGCGGGGCGAAGAACAGCAGGGCGAAGGGGCGTTTGTTCTTGAGCTGCTCGAAGCCGGGCAGGTGGAGGTCGGCGTCGGCCCGCAGCCACAGCGGGAAATAGAAGCTGACCGTGGTGTAGATGCCCTGGGCCTTCATGGCCGCTATGAGATAGTGCAGGTCGTCGAGTCTTTTGGCGTCCAGCCTGGCGGGGTCGCGCGGGTCGAACAGGGGCGAGTGGTAGCGGACCATGTTCACGCCCAGCTTGGCCAGCTTGCGGGCCAGGTAATCGACCGCGGCGCGGTCCTGCGCGGCGTTGCCGGCGGAGACGTTCACCGCCCAGAACCGCACCGGCTCACCGGTGCCGAGCAGGAACCTTTCGCCGTCGCGGCGGACGAAGCCGCTCTGGCCGGCGTGCTTTTCGTTGAGGCTGCGCAGGTCCAGCAGGGCCTCCGGGCCGAAGTGGTCCAGGGCCGGGTCGAAGGGGAAGAAGCCCTCCTCTGCCCGGTCCCAGCGCTGAGAGGGCTTGAGTTTGCCCCGGGGCACGAAGGGGCCTTTGATCAGCAGGAAGCAGTCGAAGCACGCGGTGGCGTTCTGGCCCTGGCTCGCCAGCAGCCTCAGCTCGAACTGGTGGGGGCCCTTGGTGAGCCTGACCTTGCCCAGGTGCACCCAGTTGACGCAGACGTGGGTGCGGATCTCGACGTGGTCGGCCAGGGCGATGTCCCGGCCACAGGTGCGCCAGGGCCCCTTGTCGAGGCGCCAGCGGAATGGGCCGTGCTTCCAGAACTTCCTGGCCCAGAGATCGTAAGTGCCGGTGTGAGGCATACTGATGCGATAGACGGCGAAGAGCTCTTCAGGCCCGCGCTTGCCGGAGCTGGTCAGCCATGCCCCGCCCGAGAGCAGCTCCTGCTTGCCGGCGATGGCGGCGGTGGAGAACCACGTGCGGGCGGGGAAGTTCGTCCGGGCCGGCCGCTCGCCCTCCCACCAGACGAACTCGGCCGCCTGCGTCGTCATGGCTGTGCCGGCCCACAGCAGGGCGGCCAGCAGCGGCGCCCACCTGGCCTTGGCCTGGCGTCCGGCTGCTGGCCCAGCGTGGATGCTCATCGCTTCGCTCCGTTGGCCCGGGCGGGGCATTTCCCTTTGCACAGGGCTCTGGCGGTCGATTAACGTATTTGCGGTTGCTGGAAGGAGTATGGATGGCGAAGGACGTGAAGTCCAGCGACGAGCAGCTCAGGTCAGTCCGGGAAACCGTCGAGAGCGTCTGGATCGCCATCGTGGTGGCGTTCGTGCTGCGTGCCTTCGTGCTGGAGGCGTTCATGATCCCCACCGGCTCGATGGCACCCCGGCTGATGGGCAGGCACACCGAGTTCGACTGTCCCGCCTGCGGGCACCACTACGCCTATGGGGCCGGGGCGGGCAAGAACGCCCGTCTGCCGAGGGTGTTGAACGTCTCCGGGGCGCGCTGCCCCAACTGCGGCCACGTGCGCAGGCGCTGCGGCGAGCCCACCTTCGGCGGCGACCGGGTGCTGGTACTGAAGTACCTCTATCGTTTTCGCGAGCCCAGGCCGTGGGACGTGGTCGTGTTCAAGAATCCCCTCAACAATCGGGAGAACTACATCAAGCGGCTCATCGGCCTGCCCGGACAGCAGGTCCAGATCGTCCACGGCGACGTGTTCGTCCGCGCCGGCAAGGACTTCGACGGCAACGACGTCATCGACGCCCAGGACTTTGCCAATCCGCGGATGCGGACCGACCCCGACTGCCGCTGGCGCATCCTCACCAAGCCGCCCCGCACGCAGGAGGTCATGTGGCAGGTCATCTTCGACAACGATTTTCAGCCCGACCCGGCGGTGTGGTCCGGTCCGGGGCGATGGCACTCGCCGTGGCGGCAGCGGGCCGGCCAAGGCGGCTGGGACCTCACTGTCCAGGCCGGGAGGGTCTTCCGCTTCTCCGGGGCCGCCGCGCCCGCCGAAGTGGAGTTCGCCGCGGACGCGGAGCGCTTCTACCCCAACTACGCCTACAACCCCCCTGGCAAGACCCCTCAGGACTTCAACGACCTGAACTACGACCTGAAGCTCTCTTTCCGCTTCGTGCCCCGTCAGCGTGCGGCAAGGGTGGGCCTGCACCTCAGCAGCCTGCGCAACCATTTCCGAGCGTGGCTGGGCGCCGATGGCAGGGCGGTGCTGGAGCACGCCTTGGCCGGCCGGGATGGTGCCGTCGCCTGGAAGCCGAAGGTATGGGCTACCAACACGCTGGGGCCGCTGAGACTCGGCCGGGGTTACGAGGTGGCCTTGACCCACGTGGACCGGAGGGTGACCCTGTGGGTGGACGGCAGGGCGGTCTTGCGCACCACGGCCAAGCAGTATCCTGCCGACCGCCAGCGGATCATCCGGGCGGTCCGGGAAATGCTGCAAAGCCGGCCCGAGGGTCTGCCGGCGCCCACCGTCCGCATCCTGGGTCAGGGCGGGCCCTTCGAGCTGAGCCACATCAAGCTGATGCGGGATGTGTATTACACTTCTCCGAACGTGTACGCCGCCGGCGACACAGTCACCCCGCGGCCCGGCTGGGGGACGGCCGACAACCCCATGGTCCTGCGAAAGTTCTTCAGCGCCCCGGACCTGGATGAGTTCTATGTGCTCGGAGACAACAGCCCGGCCTCCAAGGACTCGCGCATGTGGGGCTACCACGCGCCCACCCTCCGCGGCAGCGAGCTGGCATGCAGGCTCAACCGCCGGGCGCACGGCGAGTACGCCTTCCTGGTTGCCGGGAAGTACAAGTATCGCTATCGCAACGGCACCGTGCCCCGCTACAACCTCATCGGCAAGGCCTTCTTCGTGTATTGGCCGGGGGGGTATCGGCTGCTGGTGCTCCGGGGCTTGCCCATCGTCCCGAACGTCGGTAGGATGCGGCTGATACGCTGAGTGGACGGCGACGCTGCGGTGGTGCTGGCCGGGCGAAGACCGCGGCCGGCAAGCCGGCAAGTTATTAACATTTATCGTTCGGTTGAATCGCTCGCAGTGCTGCCTGATGCCGCCGGCCGGGACGACGGCCCCGCAGCCGGGCGCCGAGCGGCGGGCCGGAGCCGGTTGCCTTCCGTAAGGCACGTTAGGACAGCGGCTTGCACGTGCTGATAAGGCCTGTGCAGGCTTGAAGCCCTGCCGAATTCGACGGCGCGGGCGGCGAGGTCGGCTTGGCTGGTCGGTCGGCGGCGAGTTGCTCCGATGAGTTTTGCACATGTTGTCCACAGGGGTCCATGGCGGGTGCGGCCCCAGGTTGGCGGGACATAATGATCCTCTTGGAAACCAAGGAGTTGGTGAAGCGCTACTCGGGCCGGAACGTCGTGGACCATGTCAGTCTGCATGTGGCCCAGGGCGAGATCGTCGGCCTGCTGGGCCGGAACGGGGCGGGCAAGACCACCTGTTTCCGCATGGTCATCGGGATGATTCGGCCCAACGGCGGGCGGGTGATCTTCGATGGCGTGGACGTTACTGACATGCCCATGTACAGGCGTGCCCGCTGCGGGATGGGTTACCTTTCCCAGGAACCCAGCGTCTTTCGCCGCCTGACGGTCTGGGAAAACCTGATGGCCATCCTGGAAACGATGAACCTCTCGCGGACGGAGCGCCGCCAGAAGGCCGCCCAGCTCACCGAGCAGTTCGGCCTGGCCGACCTGGCCGACCACGAGGCCCGGACCCTCTCCGGCGGGGAGCGCCGGAAGCTCGAGATCGCCCGTGCGCTGGTGACCAACCCGACCATGATACTTCTGGACGAGCCTTTTTCCGGGGTGGACCCCATCGCCGTGGAGGACCTTCAGCGTGAGATCGTGGCCCTGAAGGAGAACGGCATCTCCATCCTGCTGACCGACCACAACGTCCGCGAGACCCTCAACGTCACCGATCGCTCGTACATCATCGACAACGGCAGGGTGCTCCGCGAGGGCCCTCCGCGCGAGTTGATCAACGACGAGCTGGTACGGCGGACGTACCTGGGGCACACCTTCCGCGGCGATGAGTTCGATCGGGGACCGCTCTTGGAGTTCTGAGCTGTCGCCGGCCGGGGCCGGGGGCTATTGCTGGAGCAAGGCGTCGATTTGCCGGTAGGCCTTGTCCAGCTCCATGAAGGCAGCCTTGACCTCCTGCACGGTGGCCCCCGGTTGGAGCCTTACCTCCGGCTGGGTCAGGTCGAGCTTGGGGACGATGCGGGCTTCGTAGGCGTCGCGCAGGGCGTGCAGCCTGCGGAGGACCTCCTCCTTGTTGGGGCCGTGATAGTCGCGCTGCACCCGCCGCGGAGCGCGCCTGGCCAGTAGGATGTGAATGGCCCGCAGGGGGCCCAGGTCGGGCTGCTCTGACTGGAGGCCCTTGCGCGCGTTCTGCCAGGACTCGTGCAGCAGCCCCAGGAGGTACTCGGAGTTGCTGACGTCCTCGGCGCTCTCGCCGCAGCCGCCGGCGAGGGCGAGCAGGCTCGCGGTGGCCAGCAGGCTCAGCAGTCTCATCCGCGGCATCTGCGCTCACTCCAGTTTCTTGGTGAAGGCCCGCTGCGGCACCACGTGGTGCAGCGTGCCCCAGGTCTTCACGTAATCCTGCCAACTGTTGATCTTCATGCCCTTCCAGGTTCCACCGTTGGGCATGGGGCCCATCTGGGAGGGCTTGAGTTCCTCGGTGGCATCCGCGGCGACGTGGCCGTCGGCGTAGAGGATGTTGGGGCTGGTGGGATGGCGGAAGCCGTTCAGCGGCACCCAGCCCTTGGTGCCCTTCGACTGCGGCCCCACATGCCAACCCGGACACAGCCCCTCACGGGCCCAGGTGCGGTTCGGCCAGGTGAGGTTGGGCAGGGTCTCGTAGTCGAAGCCGTCCCAACCGTCGGCCACCTTCGCCGGCTCGGCGATTTCGTCGGTATGGACGGCCTGGCAGATGTACCATCGGCCGTTGGGCAGGAAGA
>MVCS01000061.1 GCA_002049885.1 Planctomycetales bacterium 4484_123
TTCAAGGCGCACGCTGGTATCAACTTCCTTGATAACCACCGTGGTGCCGTTGTGCAATTGCAACGCTTGCCCAACTTTCAGGCCGTTGGCAGGACCGGCACCTCCACGCCGCCGCCGGGGCCATCCGCAAGCAGCACGGCCTGGGGCCGTTGAAGTAGCCCCCACTGACGCCGGCTGCGAACGGGCCCGTGCAAGACTCACCGGCTGGTTGTCAACACGTCCGAGCAGGCTTTATGCTTCCTGCCGGCTGGAGGTATCCACCGTGAGTGACAAGCCAAGCATCGCCATCATCGGCCCGGGGGTGGTGGGAACGACCCTGGGCATACTGGCCGCCCGGGCGGGCTACGAGGTCGCCGCCGTGGCCGGCCGGTCGGACCGGCACGCTCGGGCCGCAGCCGAGCGAATCGGGCCGGCAATCCGGGCCACCACTGCCGTCGAGGCAGCCCGGGCTGCGAAACTGGTCTTGCTGACGGTGCCCGACGACGCCGTCGAGCCGCTCTGCCAGGAGTTGGCCCGGGCGGGCGTGCCCGGACCGGGGGCCGTCCTGGCCCACTGCTCGGGCGCCCTGAGCAGTGAGGTACTCACGCCGGCCCGCCGACTTGGCGCCGCCGTCGGCTCGATGCACCCGCTCCAGACCTTTCCCAACGTGGCCGCCGGCCTGGAAAGGGCGCCGGGTGCGTTCTTCTTCTGCGAGGGCGACGAGCGGGCCGTGGAGACCCTGGAGGCCCTGGCCCGCGCCATCGGCGGCAAGGCGGTGCGCATCACTTCAACCGACAAGCTGCTGTACCACGCCGCCGCCGTGATGGCCTGCAACTACCTCACCGCCCTGCTGGATGCGGCCCTGACCGTCGCCGGCCACGCCGGCATCCCGCCCGAGCAGGCACTTGAGGCACTACAACCCCTCGTCCGGGCCACCATCGACAACGTCTTCGCCGCAGGACCGGCGTCGGCATTGACCGGCCCCATCGCCCGCGGTGATTGCCGCCTCATCGACAGACAATACCGCCGCCTGGCCCAAGCCGACGCCCGCCTGGGCGAACTCTACGCCGCAGTGGGTCTCTGGACCGTGGAGCTGGCTCTGGTCAAGGGTAGCATCAGCCCCCAGCAGGCCGAACGCCTGCGGAAGATACTCAGGCACCGCCCCAGTTAGCGCCGCGCCCGGCCAGCGCGGGGCTTCCCGGCCGGCCCGGTGCTCGGGACCAGGACCGCCTCGGTCAGGAGCCGCAGCGCCTTGCCGACCCTGGCCCAGCCGCGGAGTCGGGCGTCGTTCCAACTGACCACCAGGTCCAGGGAGGGTATGACGGCCATGGCCCGAGGCCCGCCGTGCCCGAAGGCGCCGTAGGCGTCGGTTGGGACGCCCGGCCAGAGCCGCCTGCCCTTTTCGTCCAGGCCGTTGAGCCACCACAGGAAGCTGTAACTGCCGCGGTGCGGGCACTGGTTGTCGGGTATGCTGCCCGAGCCGATGGACCGCTGGTGAGGGATCATCTGGGCCTTCTTCCTGCTCGCCCGGGGCAGCGAGGCCGGCAACGGGGAGGTCACGGCCATGATGGCGTGTTTCCGACCGATGAGCTGCTTGCCGCGCCAGTTGCCCTTTCGCAGGTACAGCAGCCCGAAGCGGCAAAAGTCGCGGGGCGAGACGGCCAGCCGGCCCGCCCGGTCGCGGGTGCCGAAGGCCATGAACGTCGGCCGGTCCTGGCAGCCCAGCGGCCCGGCGAGCATGGGCCGGAGGACCTTCGCGTCCACCGTGCGACAGGTCGCGCCATAGACCTTCAGGAACAGCGTGTCCCAGAACAGGGCCATCTGCCAGTCGTTGTAGCAGAAGGCCGTCCCGGGTTTCTCGACCAGGCCGTAGCAGGAGGTCTGGTTGGCCATGTGGCGGAAGGTGATCGCCCGGTCCTTGTGGCCGAGTGCTGCGTTGATGTCCGCCAGCCTGGGCTCCCATTCGGCCACCTTCTGGTCCAGGCTCGGGAGCTTGCCCAGTTCGATGGCCTTGAAGAGAAAGTGGCTGTACCAGGGCTTGGCGGCGGAGGCCACGTCCCCGCGGCGCTTGTAGTCGCCCCAGGTATAGACCAGGCAGCCGTGCCGGACCACACAGCCCCTCCCGCCCGTGAACTCGCTGAAGGCCGCCAGTTTCCGGGCGTCCATGCCCACCGCCGCGGGTGGCTTCCTTGTCCAACTTTTGCCGGGATACACCGTCTCTGCCGCCATGGCGCACCTCGCCGCTGCCATAGCCACCAACAGCATCAGCCCCCATGCTCGCATCACTGCGCCTCCGGGGCGATTCTGCATCGCCGTCGGGACAGGAAGCAATCGCAGAAGAAGCCCGGCCATCCTTTTCGATGGTCGGGCTTCCATCTCACCGGGACGAGGGAGACGAGCGAGGTCGCCATTCGGTGCCACCGCACCTCAGGGCACCGATTGATTGACTATCGTCGGCGGCGCCGGGCCAGCAGGGCCGCCGAGCCGAGCACAATCAGGCCGAGGCTGGCCGGCTCGGGCACCGGCCGCTGCCGCAGGGTGAAATCCGAGTCGCAACGACTCAGGTCGATGTCGATGAACAGGCCCCCGGCGATCAGGCCTGGCGTATAGGCCGCACCGGCGGCCACCACTCCGCCGTCAACGGCCAGGCTGCTCACGTGGTCGGCGTCCGGCCAGGTGGCCTGCTGCGGGCCCCAGTTCTTGTTGACGAAGGGACTGGTGTCGAAGCCGCTGGCATCGGTGGCGGCCTTGTCGAAGGCCGCGGCCGTGTCGAGCAGATCCCAGCGGTAGCCGGTCCAGTCCACGCCGGTGCGGTTGCGGATGAGCTCGTCTCTGATCTCAATGGTGGCCACGGTCTGGCCGTCGGCCAGGCGCTGGCGGAAGCGAATGAGCCTGGGCGCAAAGTCGCCCCCGGATGGCGGGTCGTAGAAGCCCTTGGCGATCTCGATGCGGGCGGACGAATCGCTCACCAGGTCCACCACGATACCGTTGTGGACGCCATCGGGCAGGATGGCACTCCAGCCCGAGTCGTTGCCGAAGATGTCCACGATGGGCACCTCGAGGTCCGCGAAAGCGACGGGAGCCAAAGCAAGGATCAAGAAGAGGGGAACTGCGCGTGCGAGCAAGACTGATCGACTGAGCCTCATGGTACGGTCCTCCTGGGAACCTCCTGCACCCGCCCCGCCAGCGGCGGCGCGGTGCCATAATGCGAGCAGCCCGTCCCTCGGCCGGCATACACACCGGCCGGGACGTCTCGCCAGCAGGAACGTACGATTCAATTCTCCCCCGGGCCACCGGCCCGGAAAGGAATCGGGCCATCCATGCTCACGTCGTCCGGATGCCGGGGTCTATCGGCGGCGGCGACGAAGGGCCAGGCCCGCCGCGCCTAACGCCAGCAGCGCCAGTGACGCCGGCTCGGGCAGGACCTGTTCTTTCAGGTCGAAGTCGTCGCTGGCGCGAATGACCAGCCCGCCGCTTGGCGAGAAGGTTGCCCCGTCGGCCACGCCGGGCGCCCCGGCCGCCGCGATGGTGCCGTAGCCGCCGCTGCGGGGGGAATAGCCGTTCCAGCCGGGAAACTCTGGCGAGACGGTCCACCCGGCCGAGGCGACGGCGTCAAAGGCGGCCGTGGACTGAAAGATGTCCCAGCGGAACAGGTTCCAGGCCACGCCGGTGTGATTGTCGATGACCTCATGGTCGATGATAATGGTCCCCACGGCGGTGCCGTGGCGGACAAAGCTCAGGTGGGCGACGGGGAAATCGACCTGGCTGCCCTGCACGGTCGCCGGGCCGAAATCCTTGTCAATGGCGATCCGCACGAAGTCGCCCTGGAGGTTCACCTCCAGCACGGTCACCCCCATGTCCACTCCCGACGGGAGCGTTTCGACCGACCAACCCGAGTTGCCCAGCAGAATGAGATCTGCCTGGACCGGCAGCGACAAACAGGCCAACAAGAGTAAAGCCGAGCAGAGCACTCTGAGCTTCATCCCAAGCCTCCTTAAGCTCTTTTGGCACAGAGCCCGTCGAGCCGAGTCTCCCCTCCGTGGGCTCGGGCCGGGCTTTGATGCCACAGCCGCAACGGGCGGCGCCGCTTGCAAGCTTCTCCAGGCCCCCTGCCAGGGAGCGAGCGAAATTGTACCCGTACAACGAACCACCAAGCTGGCCGCAATGGGCAGTAATTCACGGCGAGAAGGCCACCGTGTCCCACTCCGGCCAGATCTCACTGCCCTGAGATGACACCTCCAATAAGGACCATTTTACCGCAATGGCGGATTCCCGCAACCGGCAAAACCCGGGCGAGGCAGCCGACCTTGCATCGGGCCGGGGGTGCTGGCAATATGCCTGCAGCGCCCGCACGAGGCATCGCAGGCCCCGGAGCAGCAACCCGTGCGCGTAGTGGTGACAGGACAGGTCGGTCTGGACAAGAAGGACTTTCTGCAGCGGGCGGTGGCGGCCGCCGAGCAGATGGGCCGGCGCTACAGGCTCTTCAACGTCGGCGACCGCATGTACGCCGAGGCGCCCGACGTGCCGCCGGGAAGGATTCTGGAGCTGCCCCCCAGCCGGCTCAACGCCCTGCGGCGAAGCGTTTTCAAGGACCTCCTGGCCGAGGCATCGGCCGGGGACGACATCGTGGTCAACACGCACGCCACTTTCAGATGGCGGCACGGGCTGTTCTACGCCTTCGACTATGACCAGATGAAGGCCCTCAACGCCGACCTGTACGTCACCCTGGTGGACAACGTTGACAGGGTGCACGCCCGCCTGGTCCGCGACGGACACACCGAACACACGCTGAAAGACCTGATGGTCTGGCGAGAAGAGGAGATCCTGGCGACCGAACTGCTGGCCAATCTGGTCCGGGGCCACGGGCGCTTCTGCGTGCTGGCCCGAGGCAACGGCGATTCATCCGCGCGGACGCTAGCCCGGCTCATCGCCGCCAGCCACCTCAAGACGGCCTACCTGAGCTACCCCATGTCACACGTGGCCCACCACGGCCAGTTGCTGGCGGAGATCGAGCACTTCCGCGGCCAGGTGAAACGCCACTTCGTGTGCTTCGACCCCGCCGACCTGGACGAAAAGTACCTCGCACGCGAGGCCCTGGGTGCGGCCGAGCAGGGCCGGCGATTCCTGACCCGAAATATCGACGGCGCCGAGGTGACCTTCGAGACGGCCGAAGTGCTGGGCATCCTCGGAGACATAGACGGGCAAATCTACGCCCGCGACTTCAAGCTCATCGACCAGTCGGAGCTGACCATCGCCTTCATCCCGCAGCTCCCGGCCGGCCCGGACGGCCATGCCCGCCCGGCCATCTCTTCCGGCGTGGAACGCGAACTACAACACGCCCACGAGGCAGCCAAGGAGGTCTTCGTCATCTGGCGGCCACAGGCGGAGCCCTCCCCCTTCATCACGCAGACCGCCAACCGCGTCTTCCGCTCCACCGACGAGGCCGTCCGGTTCTTCCTGACCAACAACTACGTGCCCCCGCCGCCCTCGGGCAGGCTCTTCGAATAGCCCCGGGCCCGCCCCGCCCGGAGCCGACCCGGCCGCGGCCGGGCGACCCTCAGAGCCCGAAACGCCGCTGGACCAACTGCCGGAACGACCGCCACCACTGCCGGGCCAGCGGCTTGGCCGTCAACTCGAAGCGCACCACCGCGCGCTGCCCCGGCAGCAGGACCGACCCGGCCCGGCCGGGCAGACTCACACGGATGCCAAAGCGCCTCTCCAACCCCGGGCCGCCGACGCCCTCCGCGCCAGGACCCCCCGGCGGCCACGACGAGGCGGGCTCCTCCGCCGGCAACAGCCGCCAAGTCCCGCGGAGCCTGACCTCCGGCCTGTCCAGCAGGCGAACCTCCACCCCCCGGGCGGCCTCGGCCATGAGCATCCCCGCCACCCGCTGCGACGGAGCCGACCGCAGCACCATCTCCTCCAGGCAAGCCACCATCCCCAGCCGGTCCCCACGACGAACGAAGAGACCCTCCAGCTCCTCGGCCCGGCGGGAAATCCACACCCCACCCAGCGGCGCCCGCACCGACAGGCCCTCCAGCTCCGCCCGCAGCATCTCCACCTGGCGGTCCAACTCGGCCAGGTCAGCCTGGAGTATCTGCACCAACGCAAGGTAGCTCTTGTCCCGCGCAGCGGTTTCGCGGGCAGCGTTGATGCGACACACAACCAGGCGACGCTCGTGTACCAACTCCGCCAGCCTGCATTCCAGGTCGCGGTCGCGCAGGCGGACCAACACCTCCCCGGCCCGCCCGCCAAGAGGCCCGCGAACCTCCCTGCCCGAAGGCACTACCTCCTGCACGAAGCCTGCCCCGCCGGCGTGGATGTAGGCCATTCGGGCCGGCTCGGCCACGGCCTCCAGGCAGCAGCGGTCCGGGAGACGCACGAAGCCCAAGGCCGCCATCAAGGCCGCCAAGACCGCCAGCGTCGTCGCCAGCGCCCGCCCGCGGTTCCGCAACAGTTCCGGCCCGGCCAGCAGATAGTGCACGAACCGGCCCAGGGGCACCAGCACCCACGCCACCGCCGCCGTGACGGCCAGGACGGCACCGATGAGCAGGAACCGCCCGATGAGCATCAGCACTATCTTCACGCAGATGAAGACCCTGAAGGCCGTCGAGGCGATTCCGTAACCGGCCAGCCACGCCGCCTCGCCGGGCGAGTCGGCCGGGTTGGCCGCCTTCCGCAGCCCCCAGGCGTAGCGCTTGACCAGGTAGTAGAGGTACTGCCGCGACCGGCCATCGAGGTTGGGGATCTCCAGCAGGTCGGAAAGGATGTAATAGCCGTCGAAGCGCAACAGCGGGTTGCCATTGAACAGCAACGTGGCGATGCCGGCGACGAACATCACGTTGTATGCCACCGCATGCGCCAATTGGGAGGACGCGTCGGCCCGGCCTGCGGTCAGCACCCAGACCGCCGCGGCCACCGCCGCCAGGGCCAGCTCCGTCATCATCCCAGCCGCCGCGGCCACCACGCGGTGCAGCTTCGAACGCAGCGCCCACGTGCTGGAGGCGTCCACGTAGGGCATGGGCGCCAACACCAGCAGCATCACGCCCATGGTGTGGACCTCCCCGCCGGTGTGCGTCTGCAAGCCGAACTTCTTGCACGCCAGGGCATGGCCGAACTCGTGGGCGAGCTTGGCGGCGACGAAGCAGGCGTACAGCAACGGCAGGTTGCCGGCCAGGTTGGCCGCATCGAGCAGCCGGTAGGCCTGGCTGGTCAGCCGAAGCCCCAGACGGTGAAAACCGGCCGGGCCAGCACCACCAGCTTGTCCAGCAGCCTGTCCGGGTCGAATAGCGGTATCCGCAGGAAAAGCAGGTTGCCCAGCGTCCCGCTCAGCTCGCGGCGGACGCGCTTGCGGTAGCGTTGAAAGAGCCCCTCGGCGTCCGGAGGCAGGCGGGCCTGGAGCAGGTTGGCCACGTACAACTGGCCCAGCACCTGCACCACCTCCGGCTGGGTCAAGGCCTCGTCGCCCAGCCGGTCGTTGCAGATCCGCCATGCCTGGCTAACCGTCCGCCTGCCGTCCAGCAGTCCCACGAAGTAGTATGCCGCCTCGTGCAGCCGGAAGAAATCCTCACCGGCCGGGTCGCGGATGACGTACCAGATCCGCCCGCGAAAGCTCTGCCGGTGCACCCGCGCCGTGGCCCGCAGCCGGGGACGCAGCTCCGCCACGCGATACCAGGACTCGCTGAAGGTGGGGTTGTCCACGGCCACCGCCCGGCCCTCCGCCTACAACCAAAGCCAAATCCTCAACCGCTTGACCAGCGGACGGGTCCACATCCATGCATACCGCCGCCGGCCCATGGAAATGTGGGCCACGCCCTCCATGCCCGGGCGGAGCCAGTGGAAGTCCCGCCCGAGACGGCCGGCAAGCGCCGCGCGGACCTTGAAGACCCCCCGCCCGTCCTCCTCGACCGCCACCGGGTGCACCGACTCGACCACGAAGGGGATCTTGCGCCGCACGTAGGACGACGCCGCCAGCACCCCGCGGACCTCCCCGCCGCGCTCGCGCGCCTGCCGCAAGGCGGCCATGAGGTCGGCGAGGTGGTCGGCCGGCACCGACAACTCCGCCCGCAGCGACTCGATGGGCGCGACCCGGAAGAGCTCCTGGCCCTTCTCCACCGTCGCCCCCACGTATCGCTCCAGCTCGCCCTTGACCACCGTCCCGGCGATGAGGGCCTTGACCTCGGCCTTGGCCAGGCGCTCCTGCTGGAGGGCGATGCGCTCGCGGAGCTGCCGGCAGCGGACCTCGGCCATCTCCGCCTCGGTCCACTTCTTCTGCCCCCGGGCGGCGTCGGTCCGCTTGCGATACTCGAACAGCTCCGCCCGCAGCCGGTTCAGCTCGCGCCGCAGCTCCACGGTCCTCAGCTTCGCCAGCACCTGCCCCGGGCGGACCTTCTGGCCCACCTTCACGAGCACCTCCTGGATCTGCCCGTCGAAGGGGGCCACCACCACCTGCTGGCGGGTCGCCTGGAAGACGAAGGGCACCTTGATGCGGTACTCGCCGCGCCGGAGCGAGGCCACCACGGCCACGGCCAGCACCAGGGCCGCCACCTTCAGCCAGGTGTGCCTGGGCCCGACCACCGCCGCCAGCCCGCCCCGCAGGGCCTCCCCCGCTCGCGCGCCAAACCAGCGGTCGCGCCGCCACAAGTCCACCAGGCGCGCCGTACACAGGTCACACGTCAGCCGCAACGACTCCACCTCGCCCGAGCTGAAGGGCAGCCCGGCGGCCCGCTCCAGCGTCACCACCGCCACCACCGCCCCGCCGCGGCGAATGGGCAGGCTCAGCACCGTCAGCCCGTGCCCGTCCTGCGAAAGCTCCCGGGCGAAACGGTTGACGAACTCGGCGTCCTCATCGGCCGGGTAGGCCACCTCCAGGTCCTGGTCCAGGGATTCCTCCATGGCCGCCTCGATGAGCTGGACGACCTTCATCTTCCTGCTGAACTTCTCGGTGTGGCTCATGGCCCGGAGCCGGACGTACCGGCCCCTCAGAAAGCCCAGGCTGACACGCTCGCAGCGCCAGCGGGCGGCCAGCTCGTTGCAGAAGGCCATGGCCGCGGCCAGGAACCGCTCCGGCTCGCCGATGGCCGCCACCACCTCCAGGGCAGCGCGAAGCCCCGCGGAACCGACGGCAGGGCCACCGGCGGTCAAGTGCATCTCGTACAGCCCCAGCAGCGGCACCTCCCGGCCGACCCGGCCCACGGCCTCGACCAGGGACACCTCTTCCGTGCCCCGGCCAACGAACGCCGCCACGCCGCGGCCAGCAGGACCGCCCCGCAATGGCACCAGCACCACTTGCCGGGAGGCCGTCTCGCCATAGAGCTCGTCCGCCGCGGGCAGGGCCCTGACCACCGGCTCGGTCCCACCGGCGACCTGCGGCGCCGAGACCACCGCCGCCCGCAGCCACTCCGGCGGTGCCGACTCGCCGTCCGGTGCCGGCCAGACCGCCAGGATTTCCACCCGACCATCGGCCGCGACACGCAACACCGCCCCTCCCTCGGCCTCCAGGCTCCGACAGTGCTCGGCCAGCAATTCCGGCAGGTCCGCAAGCGGCCAGTGAGTCCTGGCCGCCCTGGCCTCGGAGGCCGGGGGGCCCGGGTTGTCGCGGTGAGCTGCAGCCATGGATGTGCGTCCCGTCCTCCCAGTCCATCCGGCCAGACAGGGCGCCGATGCGCCGCAAAGCTTACCGGCCGGGGAGCAACCTCGAAAGCCAAAACGGCGCACCTTCCCCGCCTGCAGACAGGTCGTCAGGGCCTCTGCCTTCAGCGGGCGGGCACGAGGAAGGCATCCGAGCGGAGCTTGCGGACCTCCGGCAGCACTCGGCTGGCAGCCTGGTAGGTGGAGTAGGCACCCACCAGCACCAGGCGCATGAGCTTGCCGCCGCGGAGTTCCAGATCGACCCGCGCCGGCAGCCCCGCCGCCCGCAGGCGGTCTGCAAGCTCCTGCGCACCGGGTCTCCGGCCAAAGGCCCCCGCCTGCACCGACCAGAAGCGCGCCCCCACACGCTGGCGGGCACGCTCGGCCAGAGGCGTCTCGGCAAACAGGTGCCGCAGCCGACGCAACAGCAGGTCCGCCTCCGACCACCGCCCGCGCCGCTGAAGGATGCAGGCCACACGATACAACGCCTGGTCGGCAGGCGGGGCCGCCGGCCGGCCCAACTCCAGCACCGCCCGGTAGTGCCGCTCCGCCTCGGCCAACTCCCCCCCGACGTAGGCCAACTCGCCCAGCTTGGCGTGGGCCTGGGCCTTCAGGTCGGCCCGACGGGCCAGGCGGATGGCCGTCAGCAGGTCGGCCTTGCCGGCTGCGGTCTGCCCGGTCCGGCACCGCGCCAGCCCGCGGATGTAGTACGCCTCGGCCGAGGCCGGCAGGCGCGGGTGCATCGCCAGGAACTTCCCGGCTTGAGTGATGGCGGTCGAGTCGTCGCCGCGCTGATAGGCAGTACTGGCCGCCAACAGGGCCTTGCGACCCTCGGGGCTGACCGCCCCGTCACAACCCGCCAACAGGGCCAGCAAGGCCCCACAGGCCCACACGCATACCCGCCTCTGCATGGACGTCCCTTCCACCACCGGCCGGCCCGCCGATGCGGCGACCTCTCCGCCACAGGCTATCCAGGGCCGGCCGAGCGGGCAAGGACCAGCGCCGCAGACCCGCCGCACACTCGGGAAACGCCGCCTGCGGACCTTGTGCCCCAACCTGGCCAGCATCCGCCGCACCTGGCGGTTTCGGCCCTCGGCGATCTTCAGCTCCAGCAGGGACTCGTTGGCCCCCCGGCGGAGGCACTTGACCGTCGCCCCCCGGGTCCGCCGGCCGCCGACGTGCACGCCCCGGCGCAGGGCGGCCAATTCCTGGGGCGTCACCCGGCCGTCCACCCGTGCCCGGTAGGTCTTGACCACACCGAAGCTCGGATGCGTCAACCGGTGGGTCAGCTCACCGTCGTTGGTCAGGATAATCAGCCCGGTGGAATCCGCATCCAGCCTGCCCACGCAGTACACCCTCCTGCCCATCGGCGGGATGAGGTCCACCGCCCGAGGGCGGTTCCGGCCGGGCTCATCCTTGGAGGTGCAGATCACCCCACGCGGCTTGTTCAGGAGGTAATAGACGTTCCGCTCGGGCCGCTTGCGGACCTTCTGACCATCGACCAGCACCTGGTCCCCGGGGCCCACGAAGCAGGGCAGCTCTGTGACCACCCGGCCGTTTACGCTGATGCGCCCGGCGCGGACCATTTCCTCCACGGCCCGGCGCGAGGCCAGCCCGGCGGCGGCAAGGACCTTTTGTATGCGAACCTTCGCCATCAGCGCAGGCCCCAGCGGCACCGGCAACGTAGGCCGAGGAACCGGCGCCGCATCCTGCCCCGGCCAGGACCGCCCAGCCCCCCTCCAGCAGCGGTGCCATACGTTCCCACGATACCAGGCCGCCAGCGTCCGCACCACGCCCTCGCGGCCGGTGCGGCCGGCTTGTCAAGCCCGCCGCCGAGGGCTAGACTTACCCCCCAAAGGCAAGCCCCCCAAGAAGGAGCACAACATGAGCGAACAGGCCAAGCCGGTCGTCAGCTTCGAGGAGTTCAGCAAGCTGGACATCCGCGTGGCCCGGGTGCTGAAGGTCTCCGACCACCCCAATGCCGACAAGTTGATAGTGATGGATATCGACCTGGGCACGGAGCAGCGGCAGATCGTCGCCGGGCTGAAGCCCTACCTCGACGACCCGCAGTCGCTGGTGGGCCGGAGCATCGTGGTGGTGGCCAACCTGGAGCCGCGGAAGGTCCGCGGCGTGCAGTCCAACGGCATGCTGCTGGCGGCCACCTGGGAGGCCGACGGCCGGCAGCACGTGGTCTGCCTGACCACCGACGGCGAGGTGCCCGCCGGGGCGGCCGTCTCGTAGCG
>MVCS01000062.1 GCA_002049885.1 Planctomycetales bacterium 4484_123
AAAGAAGGCACGCCCCGCCCTTCCCGCGCAGCCAAGAAACCGCGCGAGAAAGCCCGGACCGGCGGCCAGCACGCCACAGGTTGCAGAGACTCTAAGCCAAAGCCCGCCGCCGGGGCAAGACGATTATGCCGCGCATTCCAGGTCGGGCGCGATGCGGGATCGTCACCACCGGCAAGCAGCAGCCTCAGCTACCCGCCCTGCCCGCCACAATCGCGGCGTCACGGCCCCGCAAGCGAGGCACAGCCCACTGGGCCCTTCCGGCCCTGGCCAATCGACTGTGGTTCTTCGTGACCGCCAGCGCAGTCTGGCCAGCCTCGTGGTCGTGGATTCAGCGCGGGCGTTCGAGCCGGGGCAGGAAGGCACCTATTTTCTGCGGACGATGTCGCGGAAGGGCGGGGCCTTGCCGTTCCAGTGTCTCAGCCAGAACTTCATGGCCACCTCCGGGTGGCGCTCGTGGCCGGAGCCGGGGATGACCTCGGTCTCGACGATGCTGAAGCCCTTGCGACGAAGATAGACCACGGCCTGCTGGGATTGCACGCGGATGGCGGCGGGGTCGTTCTGGCCGAAGTACACCTTCACTGGGGTGCCCTTGGCCTCCGGCGGATACCAGCCGTCCACGGAGTGCTCGTTGAAGTTGCAGTTCCTCGCGGCGATGGCGGTGAACACGTCCGGGTGCCGCAGCCCCACGAAGTACACCGGGAAGCCTCCACCGGAGAAGCCCGTCATCAGCACGTTGCGGCGGTCGATGTTGTACAGGTAATGGAGCTGCCCGACGATGCTCATAATCACGCGCTCGTCGTACAGCAGCCGGTCAACGGGCCCGGCCCCCAGGATTCCGTCGGTGCTGGTGAGCTTCGGACAAACCAGGATGCACCCGTGATTCTCCGCCAGCTTCTTCCACTCCCCCACGTGATGGGCGGCCACGTCGAACGGGTCGGTTCCGTGGCAGGAGACGATCAACGGGGCGGGCTTCTCCGGGCGATACGTGTAGGGCACGAAGAGGTAATAGTACTGGCCGGTATTGGGCTCGATCATGAGCCGGGGCTGGGTCCGCGTGTCCTGGGGCTGGGTGACGGCACAGCCGACCACCAGCAAACAGGCAAGCCAAAGTCCATACAAGCCCATCCGCATGGCCGATCCCGCTCAGACGCCCCGCACCGCTTCGACTCGCCCGCCATGCTACCCAACAGCAGCACATTCCTGCAAGCCGCCAGAGCATGGCGCCACCAGCGGCAGCCGGGCCCGCGCCCGGACGCCGGCCGGCGGCACGGCCCCGGCCGGTACCTTCAGGAACATATGGTGTAGCCGCACCGGGGGCAACGGCTGCACGCCACCTGGGCATCCAGCGGCTCGCCGCAGCGCGGGCACAGCACCGGGGAGGCAGCGGCCGTGTCCCAGTCCATCGGCTGAGCCGGTCTGCACCCGTGGCGGTAAACGGTCACCCCCTTGCAGCCGCTGTCGTAGGCCTGGCGGAAGACCGCGTCCACGTCGGCGGCGGTGGCGTCGGCGGGGAGGTTGACGGTCTTGGAGATGGCCCCGTCGATGTGTTCCTGGAAGGCCGCCTGCATCTGCACGTGACGGGCCGGCGGAACCTCGTGAGCCGTGATGAACACGCCGCGGAGTTCGGCCGGCAAAGTCACCACGTCGGCCAGCCGCTCGCCGCCGGCCAGGCGCCCGGCCAGCTCCTCGCTCCACAGCCCGCGCTGCTGGAGGGCGGCGCGAAAGACGGCGTTGACCTCGAGCAGGCGCTGGCCGCCCAGCACGTTCCGCCAGAATGCCAGGGCGAAGACCGGCTCGATGCCTCCGGAGCAGCCGGCGATCATGCTGATGGTGCCAGTCGGCGCGACTGTGGTAAGGGCGGCGTTCCGCAGCGGCCGGGCACCGGGCTTGTCCCACCTGCTGCCGGTGAAGTTGGGAAACGGCCCGCGCTGCTCGGCCAGCTCCGCCGAGGCCGACAGGGCCTCTTCCATCAGCACCTGCGCCGCCCGCCGGCCGAAGGCCACCGCCTCGTCGCTGTCGTAGGACAGCCCCATCATCATCAAGGCGTCGGCGAAGCCCATCACCCCCAGGCCCACCTTGCGATTGCCCAGGCACATGCGGCGGATGGGCTCGGCCAGATAGTTGTTCACGTCGATGACGTCATCCAAGAATCGCACCGCCAAGCGGACAACGCGCCGGAAGGAATCTTCATCGAAGCGCCCGCCGCGGACGAACCGCCCCAGGTTGACCGAACCCAGGTTGCAGGCCTCGTAATCCAGCAGGGGCTGTTCACCACAGGGGTTCGTGGCCTCGATCCGCCCCAGGGCGGGGGTGGGGTTGTCGGCGTTGACGCGGTCGATGAAGCACAACCCCGGCTCGCCGCTGGCGTGGGCGCGCTGCACGATCAAATCCCAGACATCCCCGACGCTGTAGCACTCCGGCGGCGGGCGGTCGGCGGCGCAGAGGTCGGCCAGTGTGTAGCCGGCGAGGTCCACGCCTCGCGGGATCACATACCGCCGGCCGGTGCGGGGATTGACCACCACGTGCGGGGCCTCGGGGCTGCGGCGCAGGGCCGACATGAAGGCGTCGGTGACCTTCACTGAGATGTTGAAGTTCTCGAAGGCCCCCGGGGCGCTCTTGGCGTCGATGAACTTCAGGATGTCGGGATGGGTGATGCTCATCATCCCCATGTTGGCCCCGCGGCGGAAGGCGCCCTGCTGAATGGCGTTGGTGGCCTCGGAGAAGACCCGCCAAAAGGAGATGGGCCCGGAGGTGGTCCCCCCGCTGGAGGCGATGTAGTCGCCCGTGGGCCGGAGCCGGTCGAAGGCGAAGCCCGTCCCTCCCCCGGCCTTCTGAATGAGGGCGGCGAGCTTGACCGATTCGAAGATGGCCTCCACGCTGTCGTCCACCGGCAGCACGAAGCAGGCACTGAGCAACCCCAGCTCCCTGCCGGCGTTCATGAGGGTGGGACTGTTGGGCAGAAAGACGCCCTCGGCCATCAGCGCCCGGAAGCGCGCGGTCAGCTCGTTGACGTCCGGGCCGGTGGCCCCGTAACGTCGCTCGGCCGAGGCCACGAAGGAGGCCACCCGGCTGAACAAAGCGGCGGGAGTCTCCACGACGCGCCCGGCGCCGTCCTTGGCCAGGTAGCGGTGCCGCAGCACTCGCAGGGCGTTCTCTGTAAGCTGCACGGGCGGGTCGTTCATGGTTTCCACGCCCCTTTCATCCCAGCACGCGACCCAGCCGCCGGCCCGCACACGCCGCCGCCAGCCGGGACCCTGTGCATCAGCCACGGCGGCGCTGCGGAGACGCGCTGATACGAACGGCGTCGGTTCCTGCGACACGCCAAGCAGCACGGGAAGACATAATGCGCCTAAAGGCAAAGGACTGCATTCGACGAAAAATATTTTTGTTAGTCTTGCAAAGCGTTCAAGCAAGGTTGTACAAAGTAATCACCTTGCTGTTCAACTCGCGGCTTCTTCTGCCTTAGAACCGAAGGGAGGTGGTGACATGGCAAAGAAGAAGGCAACGAAGAAGAAGGTAAAGAAGAAGGCAACGAAGAAGAAGAAGGTAACGAAGAAGAAGGCAACGAAGAAGAAGAAAGTCACCAAGAAGAAGGCCACAAAGAAGAAGGCCGCCAAGAAGAAGAAAAAGAGATAACGCCACGCTGGCAACAACAGCCAAGACGGAACAACCGAACGCAGACCGCTGATGGGTTTTCGGCGGTCGTCCCGATCGGGAAGAGTTCGGAAGCAGTAGGTGCTAGGCCACGGCGGCACCTACTGCTTTTTTTTGCGCAGACGAACCGGCCTCGGCCGAGCTTGCCGGCTGCGGGCGCGGTCTTATAATGGCCTCGTGCGAACGATTGCCGTAACCAACCAGAAGGGCGGCGTGGGCAAGACCACCACGGTGGCGAACCTCGGGGCCGCCCTTGCCCAGCACGGACTGGACGTCTGCCTGCTGGACCTGGACCCCCAGGCCCACCTGACGATGCACTTCGGCATCGACCCGAGTTCCGCGCCGGCCACGATGTACGAGGTGCTCACCGCGGAGGTGCCACTCAGCCGGGCCGCAGTCCTCGCCGAGCCCCATCTGACCATCGTGCCCTCCGTCATCGACCTGGCCGCCGCCGAGGTCGAGCTGGCCGGGGTCGTCGGACGCGAACAGGTCCTCGCCGACGCGCTGGCCGCCGAGCCGCTGCCCTACGAGTTGCTGCTGGTGGACTGTCCGCCCAGCCTGGGCCTGCTGACCCTCAACGCCCTGGCCGCGGCCAAGGAGGTGCTCATCCCCCTCCAGCCGCACTTCCTTGCCCTTCAGGGCCTGGGCAAGCTGCTGGAAACGGTGGCCCTGGTGCAGCGGCGCATCAACCCCGCCCTGAGGGTCTTCGGCATAGTGCTGTGCCTCTATGAAAGCGGCACCCGGCTGGCAGCGGAGGTGGCCGAGGACGTCAGGCAGTTCCTGGCCGCCGCCAGGGCGAGCGAATGTCCCTGGTCGCAGACCCGTATCTTCACCACCCGGGTGCGGCGAAACATCAAGCTGGCCGAATGTCCCAGCCACGGCACCACCATCTTCCGTTACGACCCTCTCTCGCGCGGCGCCGAGGACTATCAGGCCCTCGCGGAGGAGTTCCTCTCGACCGGAGCCGACGGCGAACTCACCTGCGCCGCGACGGAGACCGACAACGCCTGCCCCCCGGAGCCGGCCCAGAGCAGTGAACCGTGCCCCCCTGCCGAACCGGCGATGCCGCAGGAGGGGACCTACCGACCGTGCCAACCGCCCGCCAGCCCGGCCGGGACGCCACCAGAGCCTTCAGCGCCGCCGCGGGCTGAGGACTCCCAGCCACCTTCATCAAAGCCGTGACGGACACAAACCAACCGCGCCGGCTGAGACGCATGATCCAGTTGGGCTGCATCGCGCTGTGGGCCTGCGCGATGGTAGCGACGCACCTGCCGCCACGGCGACTGCCGCACCTGGGGGTGGGCCTGGGCACGAGCCTGCATGCCCTTGGCTACTTCGTGCTGGTCGGCGCGCTGTGGCTGACACTCGACCTCCATGGCCAGTCGCGGCGCCGCCGGCTGGCGATCATCCTGCTGGCGGTCCCTCTTTACGCCGCCATCGAGGAGATCAGCCAACCCCTCTTCGGCCGGTGCGCCTCGCTGATAGACTGGTCGGTCGATGTCCTCGGCACCGTGACCGCCGTGGCGGTGTTCGAGATTGTGAAGGCCATCCGCGGTCGCGACAACTCTGGCAGTCGCGCAGCAGCCTGAGGCCGGCGCAGAACGACGGCAAAGGGCCGCCGGCCAACACCTGGGTGGCGCTCAAGCCGCCCAAGATGCTCCGCCGCAACCGGGACTGGGGCTCGGCCACGTTCGACACCGACCGGCTGGAGATACTCTTCTTCAGCGGCGGGCACTGTGCCTACAGCGGCACGGACGTGGCCGTGCATTCCACCCGGGCCAACACCTGGCGCATCAGCGCCACACCGGAGATGCCCATCCAGTTCTGCCGCGGCACCGGCTATCACCCGCAGCGCTGGAGCTTCTCTCAGCGGCCGTTCATGACCTCCCATACCTACAAGCTGTACGCCCACGACCCGGTGCTGAAGAAGATGATTTACTGTGAGCGCGGTTGCACCTTCATCTTCGACTCGGCGAGCTGCGACTGGCAGCGCGTGCTGTCCCTGCCGTTTCCTTCCGGCGGCTGGAGGCCCAAGCTGCGCACCACGCCGGCGGGGCCGACGCCGCCTACTCACCGAAGCCGGCCTCGGCCACCTCGATGGCCCGCAGCAGGGCACGGGCCTTGCTGAGGGTCTCCTCGTATTCGCGGGCAGGAACCGAATCGGCCACGATGCCCGCCCCGACCTGCACGTACACCTTCCCGCCGCTGATGACCATGGTCCGCAGGGCGATGCACGTGTCCATGTTGCCCCCGAAGTCCACGTATCCCACCGCCCCGGCGTAGGGCCCGCGGCGAGTGGGCTCGAACTCGTCGATGATCTCCATCGCCCGGATCTTTGGCGCCCCGCTGACGGTGCCCACCGGCAGCGAGGCCCGCAGGGCGTCGAAGGCGGTGTTGCCCTCGGCCAGCTCGCCGGTGACATTGGAGACGATGTGCATCACGTGGCTGTAGCGCTCGATGGTCATCACGTCGGACAGTTGGATGGACCTCGGCCGGGCGACACGCCCCACGTCGTTGCGGGCCAGGTCCACCAGCATGACGTGCTCAGCCCGCTCCTTCTCGTCGGCCAGCAGCTCCGCTTCCAGGGCTTGGTCCTCCTCCTCGGTGCTGCCCCGCCGCCGCGTGCCGGCCAGCGGGCGCGAGGTGACCACGCCGTCCTCCACACGGCAGAGGATCTCCGGCGATGAGCCCACGAGGGTGACCTCCGGCACCGCCAGCACGAACATGAACGGCGAGGGATTCACCACGCGCAGGGCGCGGTAGATGTCGAAGGGCTCCACCGATGTCGTCACCGCCAGCCGCTGGGAGAGCACCACCTGGAAGATGTCCCCCGCGCGAATGTATTCCTTGCAGGCCTCCACCGCCCGCTCGAAGGCGGGCCTGCTGAAGTTGGACTCGAACGGGACCTCCGGCAACTGGCCCAGGCTGATCTCGCCCACGCCCTGCCCGCCGCCGCTGCGCAAGCGGTCGATGGTGCGCTCGATGGCCTCGGTGGCCTGGCGATAGGCGCTGCCGGGGTCGTCGGTGACGTGGGCGTTGGAGACCACCTTGATGGTCTTGGAGACGTGGTCGAAGATGACCATGGTGCGGTACAGCCCGAAGCTCAGGTCGGGCAGGTCGCGGTCGTCCGGCGGGCCCTCGCCAAGCCGCTCGTAGTAGCGGATCATGTCGTAGGCCGCATAGCCGACCACTCCGCCAGTGAAGCGCGGCAGGCCCGGCAGGTGGACGGCGCGGTACGGGCGCATCAACTCCTGCAACTCCTCCAGCGGGTCGTCAGAGACCCTCTCCTCCACCTGCCCGGACCGGCCGGCGATGACGACCCGCTCGCGACGGGCGGTGAAGGTCACCTCCGGGTCCACAGCCACGAAGGAAAACCGGGCGATCCGCTCGCCGCCCACGACGCTTTCCAGCAGAAAGGAGTGGCTCACGGGGGCGAAGCCAGCCGGGCGGGCCAGTCGCTGATACGCACCCACCGGCGTCAGGGCATCGGCCAGAAGCTGCCGATACAC
>MVCS01000063.1 GCA_002049885.1 Planctomycetales bacterium 4484_123
GTCCATCTCGTGGAGGCTCTTGCCGGCGGGAACCATGGGGAAGACGTTTTCCTCCGGCTCCACGGCCACCGCCAGCACCACGGGGCCGTCGGTCTTGAGCATCTCGTTGATGGCGTCGGCGACCTCGCCCGGCTCGGTGATGCGCATGCCCTTGGCCCCGAGGGCCTCCGCCAGCCGGGGCAGGTCCGGGCAGGGATGGTCGGTGGCCGAGTACCGCCGCCCGTAGAACATCTCCTGCCACTGCCGGACCATTCCCAGGTAGGTGTTGTCCATCACCACGACCTTCACCGGCTGGCAGTAGTGCGCAGCGGTGACCAGCTCGCCCATGGTCATGGCGAACGACCCGTCGCCGTCCACGTCCACCACGATCTTGCCGGGGTTGCCGAACTGGGCGCCGATGGCCGCCGGCAATCCGTAGCCCATGGTGCCCAGTCCGCCGGAGGTTATGAACTGTCTCGGCCGGCGCCAGCCGTAGAACTGCGCCGTCCACATCTGGTGCTGTCCCACCCCGGTGGTGATGATGGCATCGTGGTCGGTCAGCTCGCCCAGTGTCTCCACCACCTGCTGGGGCTTGATCCGCCCGCCCCTCGCGTACCGGAACGGATATTTCTTCTTCCACTCGGCGATCCGCTTCAGCCACGCCGCCCGGGGCACCCGCTTGATCAGCGGCAGCAGCTTCTGGAGGATGTCCTTTGCATCGCCCACCACCGGCACGTCCACCACCACGTTCTTGCTGATGGAGGCCGGGTCGATATCGATATGGACGATCTTGGCGTTGGGGGCGAAGGTTTCGATCTTGCCGGTGACGCGATCATCGAAGCGCGCCCCCACCGCGATGAGACAGTCGCACTCCTGCACGGCGTAGTTGGCCGTGGCCGAGCCGTGCATCCCCAACATCTGCAGTGCCAACGGGTCGGACTCGTCAACCGCCCCCATGGCCATCAGCGTGGTGGTCACGGGAATCCGGCCCTTCTTGAGCAGTGCCCGCAGCTCCTTGGTCGCCCCGGAGATGATCACGCCGCCGCCCACGTACAGCACCGGGCGCTGCGAGGCGTTGATGACCTCCGCCGCCGCCCGGATCTGCATCATGTGGCCGGTGACGCGCGGCTTGTAGCCCGGCAGGTTCGGCTCGAGCCGGGGCTCAGAGTCCAGCTTCGCCATGCTGGCATCCACGGCGATATCCACCAGCACCGGCCCCGGCCGGCCGGTCCGGGCGATGTAGAACGCCTCGCGCACCGCCCGTCCCAGGTCCTCCACCCGCTTGACCAGCATGTTGTGCTTGGTGATGGGCCGGGTGATGCCGGTGGTATCGAACGCCACCATGGGCACGGAGTCCATGAACGCAGTGGCCACGCCGGTGACCAGGTTGGTAGCCCCGGGGCCAGAGGTGGCGATGCACACGCCGACCCTGCCGGTGGAGCGGGCGTAGCCGTCGGCCATGTGTGCCGCGCCCTGTTCGTGCCGGGTCAGCACGAACTTGATGGGCGTCTTGTACAGGGCATCGAAGATGGGCAGCACCGCCCCGCCCGGAAAGCCGAAGAGAAACTCCACGCCCTCTTCCAGCAGCATCTCGTGGAAGATCTGTGCCCCGGTCAGGCCGGCGTAGCGCTTCCGACGCCGCCGGGAGCGGCGCCCCGACGCTCCATCAACCTTGCCCGCGGCCTTCCGCCGCGCAGCCGTCTTGGTCTTCTTGGCCATGTCGCATCCTTCCGCCGGGTCCGCGCTTGAACGGCCCGGCCCTCGTTGTCATCGTCCCTCATGGGCGCACCGCTTTAGCCGCCGGTGGAGTATAAGGGGACCGGCCGCTCCACGCCCGCGATGGCATGGAGCGACCTAGGATACAATGACGATCAGGAGGAGTGCAGCGCCGAGACCCGGACGGTTCGAAGACCGGGACAAAGGAGCAGCTTTTCGGGATTGGCTGGCATCGTTTTTCATCGGCTCTGCACCTGACATCGTACCCGCCCTCACGCCGGCCGTCAAGCCGCTACCACGGATTCAACGAGACCGCCCGGCAGCGTACCAGCAGCTCCTCCGGCAAGCGGCGCAGCACCTCAACGGCCTGGGCCCGCGTGTCGGCCAGCACGAACACCGCTCCGCCGCTGCCACTCATGTGCACCGGCCCCCCCGTGGCCTCAGCCAGCCGGCGGCGCAGCGCAGCCAGTTGCGGGCGCACCCGCTCCGCCGCCGGCAGCAGGTCGTTGACCAGCTCGTCCCGCCATTGCGACGGCGGCTCGACGAGCTCCCCGGCCCGCACCACCGATCCGAACCGCCCGGGCCGTCTTTCCGCCTGGTCAGCCCCTGCGCTCAGCCTGTCGAACGTCTGGTACACCTCCGCCGTGGGACAGTCGAAATCCGGCAAGTACAGAACGGCGTGGAAGCAAGCCATGCCTATGGGACTGACCTCCAACCCGCGCCCGCCCATTCGCACCGCCGGCCCATCGAGGAACAAAGGCACGTCCGAGCCGAGCCTGCCGGCCAGCTCCCGCAGCTCAGCCGGCCCGAGCCCCACCTGCCACAGCGACTCGAGGGCCTTTAGGGTCGTGGCCGCATCGCTGCTGCCGCCGCCCAGCCCCGCCGCCGCGGGTATCCGCTTGCGCAGGTGGATGTCCACGCCCGCCGGGACCCCTGTCTCCTTGACAAGCCTGGCCGCCCGCATCACCAGGTTCTGCTCCATCGGCCCGCAGTCCAGGCCGGTGCACTCCAGGCGCAGTTGCCCGTCACCCCGGGGGCGGAAGGTCAACTGGTCGTACAGCGTGACCTTGGCCACGATAGATTCGATCTGGTGGTAGCCGTCGTCACGCCGGCCCAGCACGCGAAGGGTCAGGTTCAACTTCGCCGGGGCCAGCCAAACCGCCGCGCCATCGGCGACCGTGCGGCACTCATCGCCGGCCCGGCAGATCAGGTTGTCCGGGTTCACCGTCACCTCTGCCATCCGTCGCACACGCGGACAGACCAGCCTACAACACCGCAGCGGAAGCCCCAAGCTTCACACGAGTGCCGGCCTTGCCTTTCGTGCCCTCACCGAGGCCCCCCTCGCGCCCACCGTGGCCACCACCGAGGCAAAGCCGTTGACGGCCCAGCACCAGGGCACCAGCACCGGCTGGCAGGTGGCGACCTGTCGAAGGGCCGTCGGAAACATCTGTCCCATGGCAAGTGCCAGCGGGGCGATGGCAACCACGGCCAGGGCCATCCGCAGCCCGAACGGCCAGGCGTGAAGGCCCTCAGGCACGAACCGGCCCAGCACCGCATACAGCCCCGCCAGGGCCGCCACGACCAGCCCCGCCCGGCGGACGACCCACTCCGGCGACTTGCGCCAGCGCCGGCTCAGTACGCTGCCGACCCCGGCGAAGACCAGGAACGCCGCAATCACCACCGCGGCCGAGTACACCGGGTGGGCCAGCAGCAACGTCAACCGCTGGAGGAAGCTCATCTCCAGCGTCATGAAACCCACGCCGATGAGCAGAAAATAGGCCAGAAATCGGCCCTTGCCCCGCGCCCGCCGCAGGCCCGCCGCCGTGTGCGCCAGCGGAAGCAGGATCAGCCCCGCAGAGACCGGCACGCATTGCACCAGCGTCGCCAGCAGCAACAGGTAGCCCAGCTCCACGTACGTCCGGCTTACCTGCCTGAGCTCTCGTCGCAGCATCGGCCAGGCTCGAAGTCGGAAGAAGTGAAAGAAGTACGGCCGATCGTCCGTCGTCGGGCGCACGTCGAAGACGTAATTGGAAAGGAACTCCCCCCGCCCCGGCCCCAGCAACTGCAGCGCGTCCCGGTAGTAATACGGCTGCGGCAACTGGTGGTAGCGATTGGCCCGCGCCGCCGGCATGCCGGGCATGTAACAAAGGTCGAAGCTCCGCTGCCGGCAGAAGGACTCGATTCCCTCGAGCCGACCCGGCCCCGGCGGGGCGTTGAAGGCCATCACCGTCACGGTGGCCCAACTGCGGATCATGACCAGGCACTTGGCGGGGTCCCTGCCGCGGCGGCGAAGCGCCTCGGCGGCGATGGCGAAGATTCGCAGCCCGTCCCGCGGCGGGGTCCGCGCCCAGCACGTGATGCACACCACCCCCCGCTCCGTCAGCCGCGACAGCATCGCCTCCACGGCCTGCACCGTGTACAGGTACGTCTCCTGACCCGAGTACACGCCCGCCCCCGAGGCGCCGAATGCCTCACCGGCGGACAGTTGAATCAGGTCGAACCGCTCCTGCGTCCCGGCCAGGTAGCCGCGGGCCTCGGCGTTGATGACCCGAACGGCACGCCCGGCGGCCGTGCGCTGCAAGTACACCTCCCCGCCCCGCCGGCGCAGCGGGCCGGTCATCAGGGCGATGAGCTGGGGATTCATTTCCACCGCCACCACCGACTCGCTGCGGTGATACAGCGCCAGGCCGATCTGCCCGCCCCCGCCGGCACCCAACACCAGCACCGCCGGCCGGTCCAGCACCGCGTAAGGCGCCGCCGCAGTGGTCCAATCCATGAAGGCGAAGGCCTCCACGGGAAAACCACTCGCCGCGCCGGGCAGGCCGCGGGGGTCGTAGATGGCGCAGGCCGCCTCGCCGTCGATGGTCAGCACCACGTGCGAGGGGACCGGCTGGGTACAAGCCAGGCTCAGCGCCGGGGCGAAGTGGATGGCCGGCCCGGCGACGACCTCGATAGCACCCAGCGGCCCGGAGGCACGGGCGATGGTCTTCGTGCCCGGCATCAGCTTGAGCTGCACCAGCGTTTTTTCCCGGCTCATCGAGGGAGCCCAGGGCAAGAAATGGTGCACCGCCAGCAGGATCGCCCCGGCCGCCGCCGCCAGGGCCAAGGCCCCGCGCCGCCTTGGCAGACTCACCACCCCCGCCAGCCAGCACGCCCCGGCCAGGGCGGCCATGATCGTCGGCAGCGGCGTGGCCTCCAGCAGACGGATGGCCGCCAGCGCCCCGGCTCCGGAGCCGACCAGGCTGGCCGCGTAGTGCCCCGGCAGCCGGGCCGGCTCGCCCATCAGGGCCGCGCCCACCGCCGTCCCGGCAAGCAGCATCGGCACCAGAAAGATCAGTTCCAGCAGCACCAGGCAGCCCAGTTGGCCGCCCAGGCCCCAGGCCAGAAACTGCACGTCCAGCGGGACCTGCTCGGCCAGACGAACCGACAGGGCCACCGCCAGGGCCAGCAACATGGCCGTGACGAACAGCACCGCCCGCCGCCTTGGCCGGACGAACCCACCGAGCACCGTCAGCACTGTGCCGCTGGCCCCGAAACCCAGCAGGGCCGTGGAGATCACCAGGTACGAGAGGTGATGCCAGAAGCGAATCGACAGCACCCGCATCAGCACCAACTCCAGGGCGATGGCCACGGCCGAGACCAGGACGACCGTCAGACGCGTTCGAAAGGCGGACATGGAACCTGGCAACTTCGAGCAGCTCCCGAACGGGGCGGCGTGATTCACTTCGACGGCCGCGCGCCGGCCGAGAGAACACCGGCTTCACGGACTGCTGCGGGCCACGCGGATGAAAAGCCCGGCAGCGAGATGGCGACGGGAACCTCTGAACCCCGTCACAACCTGTCCGGCCCGGGCTGCGCGGTTTCGCCGCTATTGCTTCGGTTCGGCCCGCAGGAGGGGCACGAAGCTGACCGGCATCAGCGACTTGCTGCGCACGCTGCCGTCCGGGCGCTTCTCCACCAGCATCAGCGACTGCACCGCGTACCGCCCGCCGACGGGAATGACCATCCGCCCGCCGGGCTTGAGCTGCTTGATCAGTGGCGGCGGTATCTGACCGGCGGCACAGGTGACGATGATGGCGTCGAACGGGCCCTTTTCCGCCCAGCCGTAGTAGCCGTCGGCGTGCCGCACCTTCACCACGGTGTAGCCCAGACGCTCCAGTCTCTTCCGCGCCGCGACCGCCAGCGGCTTGATGATCTCCACCGTGTACACGTGCGGCGTGAAGTGCGCCAGCACTGCCGCCTGGTAGCCCGAGCCGGTCCCGATCTCCAGCACCCGGCTGCCTGGTTTGAGCCTCAGCAGGCGGGTCATCTCCGCCACGATGTAGGGCTGCGAGATGGTCTGGCCGTGGCCGATGGGCAGCGGGGAGTCGGCGTAGGCTTGGCGCCGGCGCGCCCGGGGGACGAACTCGTGCCTCGGCACGGCGGCCATCACGGCCAGCACCGCCTTGTCCGTCAGGCCGTAACGGCGGATGACGGCGACCATGGCGTCGCGCTCGGCCTGACGGGCGGTGAACTTCGGTGGGCGCCACGCCGGGGCGGTGGCGGTGGCAGCGGCCGGTGCCGAACTGGTCGCAGCGCCCGAGGTCGGCCGGCTGGCAGCCGCCAGGGCGCAACGCAGCGCCGGGCGGACCTGTTGGACGAGAAACCACACTGGCCCGGCAAGAAAGATCAAGACCAGGGCGATCGCGCCCACGGCCTTGACCATGGCCGGTGCGCCCGCGAAGCGTCCTGACTCCGGTCGTCCCATCGCTGCCCCGTCCTCGGGCCCCATGATAATTCCCCAGGGGCTGCAAAAGCCAGAGCGGCGATGGGGCGATGAAATTTTCGGCTTGTGCGTTGTTTCGCCGACGGGCGGGCATAGAATGCCGCGGTTTGCAGGCCGGCCCGTCGGCCCGGAACGGAGCGCAGCGATGTGCGAGGCGGTGAGGGTGCACCTCGAGTGGCTGGAGATCCCGACCACCCCGATGCCACCGGATAGCCCATACCCGTGCTTCGGGTGGGACGAGTGGCGGGCGATCTACCCCTATTCCCTCAAGACCGACGTGACTCGGGACCCCGTCCCGGCACGGCACCGGACAGTCGTGCTGGAGAACCGCTACGTGCGCGTGACCGTCCTGCCGGACATGGGCGGGCGCGTCCTGAGCCTCTACGACAAGGTCGCCGGCCAGGAGTCTTTCATGGTCCCGCCCACGCTGCGCTTCCGGAACGTCGGCGCCCGCGGGGCGTGGCTGGCCGGCGGGATCGAGTTCAACTTCGGCCGGCGCGGGCACACCGTCTTCACCGTCAGCCCCGTGACATGGGCCGTCCGCCGCGGCGAGGACGGCTCGGCCTGCGTGTGGATCGGCTCCCTGCTGGAGCCCATCGAGTCGCGCTGGGCGGTGCGCATCCAACTGAAGCCCGAGCGTGCGGCCTTGGACCTGCAAATCCGCACCATGGGCCCCCAGACGCTGCCGGGAATGATGTACTGGTGGACCAACGCCGGGGTGGAGGTCACCAAGGACAGCCGGTTCTACTTCTTCGGCCGGTACGCCGATGCCATGCACTGCCAGCACAGTTGGCCCGTCCGCGACGGGCTGGACTTCAGCTGGTGGCGAAACCGCTACCTCGAAGCCGACATGTTCCTCCGCGATACCGAGCGCGACTACCTGGGCTTCTACGACTTCCGCCGGCACCACGGCCTGGCCCAGGTGGCCGACCGCCACCAGGCGCCCGGGCAGAAGTACTTCACCTGGGGCAACCACCTCCAGGGCCGGTACTGGGACCGCATGTTCTCCGACACTCACCAGACGTATTGCGAAATCCAGCGCGGGCGGTTCGCCACCCAGGCCATGATCGAGCCCTTGCCCGCCATGGCCGTCGAGACGTGGTGGGAGTCCTGGATACCCATCCGTGGGACCGAGGGCTTCAGCGCCACCGACTCCGGCCTGGTGCTGTCGGTCACGCCGGAAGGCGCCGGCCGGGCCTGCATCCGGCTGCTGGGCGTGGAGCCCCGCAGCGACCTGCAACTGGAGGCCCACAGCGGCAGGGAGCTCCTTGGCCGATGGCGCATCGACCACGTCAGCCCCGAGCGCATGTTCACCCAGCGCGTGGGGCTCAAGCCGTCACAACGCTGCGACCGCGTCCGCATCACCGACGCCGCCGGGGCGGTACTGATGGACTGGCAGGAGTACCGCTTCAGCCAGGACGACTGGTTCCGCGCCGCCGACCCTCACCAACACCGCCTGGACAAGGCCCAGAGCGACGATGAGCTCTTCCACGCCGCCGAGCGCCTGCGCTGGGCGACCTGGCCGGTCCCTCGCGGGTATCTCCACCAGGCACAAGAGGAGCTGTTGAAGCGAGACCCGGGCCATCCGGGGCTGCTGCGGGCACTGGCCGAGCAGGACCTGTTCGCCGGCAGGCACGAGCGGGCCGTCGAGCACCTGCGCAAGGCCCTCCGCCGAGACCGGCGCAAGGCCGAACTGCTGGTCCTGTTGGGCTGGGCCTTGCTGCGCAGCGGGCAGGGCGAGCAGGCGGCCTCTTGTTTCGCCCAGGCCGGCTGCCATGAACAAGCCCGTCGCAACGCCCTGGTGGGATTGACCTGCGCCCACCTCCACGCCGGCAGCTGGGAGCAGGCCCTGGCCGCCGCGGACCACGCCGCCCGCTGCTGCCCGCACGACCCGTGGGTCGGCCTGGTCAGGGTGATGGCCCTGCGCAAGGCCGGCCGGGCGGGCGAGGCCTCCGAGCTGCTGAGGGAACTGCTCGAGGCCGACCCGCTGTGGTCGCGCCTGCACGCCGAGGCCCTGCTGCTGGGAATGAAGGTGGACCTGGCCGAGGGCCAGCGCCGCATCGGCGATGACTCCGTGGCGGCGGCGGCGCCCTATATCGAGCTGCGTCTGTGGGACGACGCCCGGCAGATACTTCAAATCGACGAGTCCAACGAGCCCTGGAGCCCGGCTCCGCGGCTGGCACACCTGGCATACGTGCTGGAGAAACTGAACCAGCCCGAGGCCACCGCGGAGGCCCTGGCACAGATGCGACAGGCGCCGCTGGCGCTGGCCCACCCCGCCAGCACCGTCTCCATCGCCGTGCTCGATGAGCTCGCCCAGGCGCACCCCGACGAACCGGCCATATGGCACATGCTGGGCAACGTCCTGGCCAGCCGGCAGCGGCACGAGGAGGCCGGCGCGGCCTGGCAGCGGGCACAGGAGGCGGGACTGGAAGACAGCATCACGCTGCGGAATCTGGCCCTGTTGGCGGCCCGCCGGGGCCAGCACGACAAGGCCGTCGAACTCTACCGCCGGGCGTGGGAGAACTCCGGGCAGAACCTCTACCTGTTCAGCGAGCTGGACCGCTACTTCGCCGCCCGCGGCCTGCACGAGCAGCGCCGCAGGATCTACGATGGCCTATCGGAAGAGGCCAAGGACCGCTCCATCGTAGCCATGCGGCGAATCCTGCAACTGCTGGACAGCTCCATGTACGTCGAGGCCATGGAGGAGCTGTCCCGGCGGACCTACCTGCGCGGCGAGTACGAGCGCGGCATCCGCTACAACTACGTGGAGGCGGTCATCGGCCTGGCCCTGGGGCCCATCGCCGCCGGCGAGTACGACAAGGCCAGGGCAATCCTGGCAAAGGGCCTGGAGTACCCGCAGAACCTCAACATGGGCCGGCACGGCGAACTGCCCAACGAGTCGCCCATTCATTACCTGCTGGGCGTGGTGGAAGAGCTGGCCGGCAGCGCCGAAGCCGCCCGTGAGCACTACCTGGCCGCCGCCCACGAGCTGCACACGGAGGGCACCCCGGCCCACGCCTATGAGATGCTGGCCTGGCTGGCATTGGGCAACCGGCCTCGCGGGATGGACATCGCCCACAGACTCGAACAGATGGCCCGCGGCGAGCTGGAGACGCCGCTGTGGTTCAAGTGGCATTACGGCCCGGCGGTGCTGAAGTTCACCCACGCCCTGGCCCAGTTGGCCAAGGGGCGAATCGACGAGGCGCGGGAGATGTGGCGCCGCACGCTGGAGGAGGAACCCGATGCCCGCTGGGTCCGCCTCCACCTGAACATGCCCGAGTGCCTGCTGAAGATGATGAGCCGGCTGCCGGGCTATCCGCAGGACTGACCCCGCCCCCGCCGCGACGGCCGGTCCCGGGCCGGCAGGCTGCCCGGTACATCCAACCTGACCGATGAACCTTGATGCCCGCCGGCGGGCAGGTTCGCCGGGGGAGGATCATTTCCAGTTTTCGCTGGTGTCGCGCAGGGCGAAGTACACTTGCCGCATGGTCTTGAACAGGGCGGCGCCGGCGGCGTCGTTGCCCGTGCGGGGGCGGAGATGCACGCCGTCGAAGAGCATCTGCCGGAGGTCCCGCTGCATCATCTCCTCGAAGCAGTAGCTGATGGGGACCTTCCTGGCCCGGC
>MVCS01000064.1 GCA_002049885.1 Planctomycetales bacterium 4484_123
GAGTCTTTCCAGGATTACTTCGACGAGCTGGTGGTGCGGTGCTATTGCACGGAGGAGAACTTCCGCCGGCTGGACTGGGCCGAGGGCCTGGCCCGGCAGTTGCGCCTGACCATCCCGCAGGTGGCGCTGGCGTGGGTCTTCAACCAGCCCATGAATGTCTTTGTCTTTGCCCTGGTCGGCTGCCGCAGGCCCGAGGAATTCAAGGCCAACGTCGCCGCCGTCGAGCTGACCCTGCCGGCCGAGCCGCCGGCATGGGCGAGGCCGGTGGGCGCTAGAGTGATGGCCGTAACGGCGGCCAGGCTGGCGGTGTAGGAACGGCTCCGGCCTTTCACTGACGTCCAAATATTGACACGTGGTCGTATAAAAGACTCTTTTGGCCTTGACGGCGCGGGCGGGCCTGGCCCGGGACGCTGCCGCGGATCGGCGGCCGGGCCCCGTTTGAATACCTCTAAGCGGGAAAGATTTGGCCACTTGACAGCCGGGCCGGGCCGTGTTAGCATAATTGTGCATCGAAAAGCCGGCTCGGCTTGGCCGGCATGCTTGCTCAAGGCGCTCAGCGTCTCCAATCAAGAGAGAGCGCAACTAGGAGGAGGGCTCGGGATGTTGTCGGCGACTACTAAGGCTGCTCTGCTTGCCTTGCTGGTTTGCGTGTGCCTGGCGGTGGGGAGGGCACCGGCTACTGTGATTATCTACACGTACGACAGCACCGTGGACGACCCGCGGGGGCCCTTCAGCTTCGGCGAGAGCGGCTCGTTCTCCCTGCCGCAGTACAACGACCCCGTCTGGGACCTGGAGACCGTCACCGTCACCGTCACGGGGGTGGCCGTCTCCGGCTACAACGTCTTCGACAGCGAAAGCGACGTCCCTGGCTGGGCGGAGGTCTCGCTGGGAGTGGACATCACCGTCACCTCCGATACGCCCTCGGCCCCCGTGGTCACGCTGGTGATACCGCGGGAGACGAAGCGCCAGGACGTCGCCGCCGACGAGGCCGGGGAAGCCGGCACTGAGGTTCTGTTCCTGGGCCACACTGTCAATGCCGACTTCGCTGGCGCCGACAGCGTCAAGGTGGAAACCGACGGGGCTGCCGACGCCGAGACGGTCATGCTGGCCAAGGCCGCCGGCGACGACCTCAGCGACTGGGTCGGCACCGGCCAGATAACCTGGCACTTCGCCAGCTCCCTGCACGCCACCCACTCTTCCAACGTGCCGCTGGGCCAGGTCGAGTCCGAGCCGCCCCAGTTCAATTTCACCGCGGTGGTGCGGTACGAGAACCTCGAGCCCGAGCCCGCATCGTTGCTGCTGTTGGCCGGTGCCCTGGCGCCGGTGCTCGTTCGGCGGCGTCGCCGGCGTGCGGCACGGGCTTGATCGCCAGGTCGCCTGCACGTCAGGACCATGAATCTCCGGAAGGGCCCGCCGTGTCAGCGGCGGGCCCTTTGATAGCGCCCCTTGGCGGGGCGGGGGACGGTGGGAATACGCAATTCTTGCTTGTTCTGGCCGCTTGATGCCGCCACCGCGCAGGACGGTGAGCGGCTGGCGGACCGAAAGTCTCAACGAGCGTCCGATGCCGGGAATGGTTCGTGGTTGCTTTGGGGGCGCTGGGTGGGTGTCCGCTAAGGTGATTTTTTGCGGTTGCTTTTGACTGGGGCCGTCGGTAGCATTCGGTGCGCTGCGGTGTCGGCGCAGGGTATCTCCGGCCGAGGCGGGCCGTGCAGGGATGTAGCGGCTGAGATGGCACAACAGGTCAGCACGGAGCAGAACGGTGCCTAGGACAAGACGCCTCCTGGAAGCGCTGGAACGGAAGATCTTTCTTGACACCGTGGTGGAGACGACCACGGTGGGGCCCTTTTCTCCGTCGCACGCGGCGACGACGTTTGCCGTTCCTCAGTTCGACAACCAGAACGGTACGCGCCGGCTGCTGTCGGTGGAGATGAACCTGGTGCTGACCTCGCGCGGCGGGGCCACGGGCCTGGAAAACGAAGGCCCCGGCACGGGCTCGGCCACGGTGACCATCGGCACGGACGTCAACGTCGAGCGCGACTGGGAAAACCACGGCGACGGCGTCTGGGACGTGGAACTGTCCGCCACCGAGAGCGAGACCAACGCCAACGTCCAGGCCGACAGCGACGCCGCCCCCGACTACCTGTATCCCAACGACGACGACTCCGTGGTGGTCGCCGGGACCACCGCCCAGGATGAGGACTCCAAGACCTGGACCGACCCCGCCGACATCCTGCCGTTCATCGGCAGCGGCACGGTGGATATCTACTACGAGAGCTTTCCCAACAATTCCTCCGACCACACCATCGGCAGCGGCACGGTGCAGACGGTGACGGTGCAGGCTGACTCGTTCACCATCGACGTGACCATCACCTATACCTACGACGTGCCCGAGCTGGAGCTGGTCAAGGGCGTCATCGCCACCAACGGCTCGGGGACCTTTACCCGCAAGGCCGGGCCGGTGACCTTCACCGCCCCGGGCAGCGCGGGGGTGCGCTTCAGCGGCACCATCAGCTCCACGGCCCTGGACAGCCGGACCGTTGACGCCAACCTGCTGCTGGCCGAGCCGGGCGATTTGGTTTCCTTCGGCATCGTCATCGAGAACGTCGGCGGCGGGACCAACGGCGCCTACGACGTCCGCGTCCGCGACACCATCCCCAACGGAATGTCCATCCCGCCGGGCGGGTTGAACCTGACCGTCACCGACGGCACCGGTGCGGCGGTGGCCTACACCGAGCTGGGCACCGGCCTGTTCGACTCGACCGGGGGGATCGAGCTGACGGATCCCGGTCCCACCTCCGGCTCCGGCGCCGGCGGCGTGCTGGACGTCTACCACGCCACCAGCGGGCGGAACGTGGTGGTGATCACCTACGACCTGAAGGTCGATTCGGACATCTGGAAGCAGACCCCGCAGGCCTCCGTGCGCAAGCTCATCGACACGGCCACCGTGTACAACTACGCCGGCTACGAGGGCGGGACCGACCTGTCGGTGGCCGACCTGACCGACCAGGCCTACGTGACGCTGCTCCAGTACCACTACGACTGGTGGGACCGCTACGAGTGGGGCACCTGGGAGGAGTTCAAACCCGCCTATGCCCAGGCCTTCGCGCCCCTCTACAGCGGCACGGCCGAGCCGGGGGCCACGCTCAGCGTCGAGATCTATGACGCCCAGGGCAACCTCATCGGCTCCAAGGCCGCGGTGGTCGATGCCGGCGGCAACTGGCTGGCCAACTTCCCCGATACCGCCATGACCCTTCAGCCGCACTATGTCCTGCTGCGGCAGACCTACGCCGGCTACAGCCCGCTGGCGGATGCCGGCTACAACCTGCGGACGTACTACTCGCGGGCACTGCTGGGCGGGGGGACGTTCGTCTCAGAGCAACTGACGGTGGAGAACGTGCTGGCCCGGCGCTCGGTGGGGTCGCTGGAGGCGCTGTACGCTGCGGGCGTCTCGCCCATCACGTTGGGCTGGCATGCCTTCGCCTACGAGATGCTTTGTCTGCCCGCGGTGCCTGGCGGGTATTGACACTTGGACGGGATCAGTCGCGGGGCCCGGCCGTGGACCGGTACGAGTGCGGCGGGCCGGGTTGGTTGGCCCGGGAGTCGCCTGGGGCTCCCTCGACTATGGAGAGTTGAGACCATGGACCGAATCCTGCCGAACGACGCGCGTGGCCTGGTGGTCTTGTCGGTCTTGGCCTGTCTGCTGCTGGCCTCTTGCCAGGACAGGTTCGATGCCGAGGACAAGGCCTTCGCCAGGGCCGAACAGCAGCAACTGGCCGCGGAGTTCAAGAGCCAGATCGCCATGCTTACCACGGCCGAGAAGCAACTGCCGGTGCCGGCGGCCAAGCCGGTCAAGATACCCGCCGGCTTCAGTCCGCCCTGGAACAAGGCCGTCGCCGGCACGCTGTTCGTCGGGGCCAAGCCCGCCCGCCACTCGCTGGAGGATTTGTTCGCCAGGACGCTGAAGCACTCCAAGCAGATCAAGGTCTTCAGCGACCTGCCGCTGATCCGCGAGACAGGCATCCGGGAGGCCCGCGGGCGCTTCGACACCCACGCCTTCGTCGAGACCTTCTATTCACTGACGAACGAGCCGGTGGGCAGCACCTTGAAGACCGGAGGGCCCAGCCGCTTCCACGAATACCAGACATCCCTGGAGGCCGGCATCAAGAAGAAGCTCATCACCGGGGCGGACCTGAAGTTCTCGCAGTGGCTGGCGCGGACGACGAGCAACTCCGTGTTCTTCGTGCCGCACCGCCAGGCCACTGCCCGCCTGGCGCTGATGATCACCCAGCCGCTGCTGAAGGGCGCCGGGGTCAAGTACAACCGGAGCTTCATCCGCATCGCCAAGATCGACAGCCAGGTGGCCCGCAGCGAGTTCGTGCGCCAGGCCGAGGCCCATCTGCTGGAGGTCAACCGGGCGTACTGGTCCCTGTACCTGGCCCGGGCCCTGTGCGTGCAGAAACGCAAGTTGGTGGCCGACACCGCGGCCCTGGTGGACAAGCTGGCCAAGCGCACCGACATCGACACCATGCAGAGCCAGCTCAAACGCGCTCGCAGCGCCCTGGCCAGCCGGCAGGCCGAGCTGGTGCGGGCGGAGATGGCCGTCAAGAACGCCGAGGACCGCATCAAGGCCCTCATCAACGACCCCGACCTGCTGCCCAGCGGGAAGGTCGAGTTGGTCCCCACCGACATGCCCTCCATGGCGGAACTGAAGGTGGACATGAAGCAGGCCGCCGCCGTGGCACTGGAGAACCGCCCCGAGATCCGCCAGGCCTTCATGCAGTTCAAGGCCGCCATGATCCGCCGGGACATGGCCAAGAACGAGGTCCTGCCCAAGCTCGACCTGGTCCTGGAGGCCGCCATCAGCGGGCTGGACAACGCCGGGCCCATCACCGCCGCCTACGACGACCAGTGGCGACATCCGGGCTTCAGAATCGGACTGGTCTTCGACTATCCCGTCGAGAACAACACCGCCGAGGCCCGGCTGCTGCGGCGGAAACTGGAACTCCGCCAGCAACTGTCGCAACTGAGAACCACGGTGGACACCGTGCTGCTGGAGGTCAAGATCGCCGCCCGCGAGGTCGTCACCCGCTACCACGAGATGCAGGCCCGCTACCAGGCGCTGCGGGCCGCCGAAGAGGACGTCCGCATCCTGGCCAAGCGCTGGGAGCCCTTCGCGGGCGCCGACGGGCGCGGCACGATGGGTTACCTCCGGCTGCTGATCGACGCCCAGGAACGCCTGGCCCAGGCCCAGCAGGACCTGGCCGCCTCCACCGCGTCCTACAACGTCGCCTTGGTCAACCTCCAACGCGCTCAGGGCACCCTGCTGAGCTACCAGGACCTCAAGATTACCCGCACCAAGGACAAGGACGACCTGCCGGTACTGAACCTGGAGAAGAAGAAAAAGCCCTGAGATCGATTGCCCGAGGAGGCCGCCTGTCTCGCTCCGGCGGGCGGCGGCTGCGGAGCCATGTTGCGAGAGTCTTCGGCCGGCCCGGGGACTCTCGCTTCATCGAGACGGGTGGCCATGCTGACGGCTGCCAGGAGAGATAGCGAACGATGAGAACGGCATGGCTGGTGCTGTTGGCCGCGGCGGGCCTGGCCGGGGCCGGCGAGCGTCGGCCGGAAGGCCCGCAGGGCATCAAGGCCGTCACCGAGCCCAGCGAGGACCGCACGGTGCTGGGCTTCACCTTCCCCGGGCGGATAGCCAAGGTGCTGGTCAAGGAAGGCCAATACGTCCAGGCCGGCCAGCCCCTGATCCAACTCGACGACGCCGTCGAACGCGTGGAGCTGGAGATGCTCAAGGCCAAGGCCGAGGACAGCACGCGGGTGCGGGCGGCCGAACTGCGACTGAAACGCGCTCGCGTGGTGCTGGGCAAGGTCCGCAAGGCCTACCAGGACAAGGCCGCCTCCAAACGCGAACTGGAAGAGGCCACGCTGGCCGCGGCCATGGCTGAGCTGGAACTGGAAATAGCCCGGCTCGAACGCCGACAGGCACAGGGTCGGTACCGCCAGGCCGTACTGAAGCTGGAGCGGATGCGGCTGCTGAGCCCGGTGGCCGGGCGCATCGAGCGGCTCCTGGTCAGGGCCGGGGAGTCCATCAAGGCCCTGGCCCCGGTGGCGCGAATAGTGCAGGTCAACCCGCTGCGGATCGAGGTGCCCGTGCCCATGGCCCGCGCCCGCGGCATCCGCCCCGGACAGGCGGCCCGGGTCCGCTTCGCCGATGGCGCCGGTGGGGCCGCAGCGGGCCGGGTGGTGCGCCTGTCCTCCGTGGCCGACGCCGGCAGCGGGACGCTGGCCGTTCGCGTGGAGGTCCCCAATCCCGCCGGCCGACCGGCGGGCGAACAGGTGACGGTGGAGTTCATCGCGACGGGGGCCCCCGGCCCGTCAAGCCGCGCGGCGCGGCTGGGCCCGGCCAGATCGGGCCGGTAGCGGCCCGCCGGGCTCCAGGAGCACGCCGGTGCGGCGCTGGCTGTTCAAGGTCGAACCTCTGGGCCGGACGCTGTCGTTCTACGCGCCCCTGGCGCTGCTGGAGAAGGCCCTTACCTATGGGCGGGTCCTGCTGCTGACCTGGCTGCTGGGGGCGTATGAGTTCGGCGTCTGGGGCCTGGGGATGATGGTCTTCGCCGTGCTGGCCCCGGTGGCCACGCTGGGCACGAACGAGGCCCTGGGGCGGTATGTCAGCTTCTACCAGGCTCGCGGCCAACTGGCGCCCTTCCTGCGCCGCGCCGCCGTTGTCGTGTTGCTGATGGCCGCGGCCAGCGCCGCCTTGGCGCTGTTGGCATGCGGCCAGGTCGCGGCGCTGCTGGCGACCGTCTCGGAGGCGGGCCGTCGGCTGGGCGGCCGGGAACGCCTGGCCGTGGCCGCCCTGGGCGTGGTCAATGGCGTGCTGATGGCCCTGTACCTGAACGTCCAGTTCTGCATCCGGGCGCTGCGTACGTACCGCCTGCTGGCTGTGGTGGAGCTGGCCTACACGGTTGGCTTCACCGCCCTGGCATTGGCGGCGGGATTGGTCCGGCCCACGGGCTTGAACGTGCTGTTGGCCCATGCCGCCGTGCTGGGGGTGATGGCGCTGGTCGGCGGCTGGGCGGTGCACGCTTATGTCCGCCGTTACCCCGGCGCCGG
>MVCS01000065.1 GCA_002049885.1 Planctomycetales bacterium 4484_123
ATGGGTATCACCTTGCGGCGCTTGATGAACTCCGGGTCCAGCAGCTCGAAGGTGCTCTTGTCAACGTCGTCGGCGGTGATGGACTGGAAGGGCACGTCGAAGTACGCCGCCACCGCCTGCAGCACGGTCAGCTCGTCCACGGCCTTGGCCTGGACCAGGGCGTCCAGGATGCTGATGTGCGGGTCCTCTTTCTGGCGCCGACAGGCGGCCTCGAATTGCTGGTGGCTGATCTGGCCCTTCTCCAGCAGCACGGCCGCCGGCCCGCGCGGCACATCACACACGTCCTTCGGCGACCAGACCGTGGGAAAGCCCGGCACCTCCGACTCGGACGCCTCGGCCACCGGAGCCGACTGGCCCCGGCCGGGATGTCCTGCCCTACGACCCACCGGTCCCTCCCGTGTTGTCCAACCTCAATACGTACTGCTCCCCTTGTGCCTCGAGTACCACCGTCTCGGCACCGATGCGTACCACCTTGAAGCAGTCGATCGCCTGGCCCTCGGCAACCAGATTGTTGGAAATGATGGCAATGGCGCCCGCCCGGCCCTTCTGGACGGCCTGGAGACGCAGCTTCTTGAAGCGCTCGCGAACCTCTGCCCGGGTGGGCTCTGCCCTCGTGACGGCCCCGGCCGGAGGCGCCGGCTCCGCCGGCGCCGTGGTCACCGGCTTCAGCGGCGGGGGCGGCACGAACTCGAACGGGTCCTTGGCCAACTGCTCCAGCGGGATCTGCCGCCGGCGGACCTGTTCGTGAAAGCTCCGCAGCAGCATGCTGGCGCGCATGCCCGGGCGGGCCGTCCGGGGCGACAGCCAGGCATCGGAGGCGAAACGCCGGATGGCATTGTCCACGTCGGCCTGGACGGCCCGGTCCATGGCGGCGGCCGCCCGGGAAGGACCCTTCCGCAACGCCAGGCCGTACACCAGCGCCGCGGCCCCGATGAACAGCGCCCCCATGAACACGTTGGCCCGGGCCATCTGGGCGCGGTATCGGCTGCGGCGGCGAGGTCGGCTATTGCGGCCGGCCCGGGCCGGCTCGGGCACCGCCGCCGGGGCGCCCTGGAAGTCCCCCGCCCCAGCCCCGCTCATGTCGTAGGGATTCTGCGTCATGACCTATCCCGCTCCCGAGCGCTCGAAGAACACGCACACCAGACAGTTGACGGCCACTCGCCCAGACCGCTCCGGGCCGAGTTGGCGGATGTCCATGTCCAGGATGCGCATGATTCTGGGCTGCCGTTCCAGTGCCAGCAGGAACCCGTAGAAGCCCACGAACGAGCCCTCCAACTGCATGGAGATGGGCTGCTCGGCGTAGGGGCCCTTGGGGTCCGTCAGCGTGGTGGCCTGGCCCGGCTTGAGGGTGCGGATGCTCTTGGTGGTCAGCCGGTTGGCCTCGGCGAGCTGCCAGACCTCCCGCAGTACCTTGTCCATCTCTTTCTGCGTGGGCAGCTTCGAGCGGAAGAACTCGATGGCGCCCTCGAGCGACTTGATCTCGCTCTCCAGGTCGCCGATGGTGGCGCGGGCCTTGTTGAGCTCGCGGAGCTTGGCCTGGCGAGCCTCGATCTGCTTCATCATCTGGGCGTTGCGGGCATTGCCCGGACGGAAGGCAAACCACCAGGCGGCCAGGGGAATGGCACCCAGCAGCAGGATGAATGCGATCTCGCGGATGCCGAACCTCATTGGGCCTGTACCCTCCCCATCTCACCGGCCTCGGCCCGGGCCATGCCCAGGAATCCCTGGCCGTCTGAGACGCCCGCCAATACGTCGGCGTTCGGCTTCAACTGCACGTCCACACGGAACTCTCGCACCAGCGCGCTGCCCTGTTTCTTCTGCTGGCTGTACACCAGGTCCACCGTCTCCATCAGCGGGCAGCGGGCCATGGCGGCGATGAACTTGGCCACCTGCACGTCGGTGCCGGCCAGGCCGACCACGGTGATGCCCACCGACATCCCCCCGGTGGCCTTGACCTTGCCCTTGGCCTTGGTGGCCCGCTTGGCGGCGGCCGCCTGGTAGCGCGTCTTGGCGGCCGGTGCCCGCCGGACGGTCACCTGGCGCCGCGTCTTGAGCTCAAACCGTGTCAGCGACGCCCCCTCGGGCAGGGCCTCTGTGACCGTGGCCAGCAGGTAACTCCGCGGCACGCGCTCCAGCAGGCCGGCGGTAAGGCTGGCCTTGGCCAGCAGCTTCTGGCGCGTGTTCTCCAATTGCCTGAGCTGCTTGATGAGGTCCGCCGCCTCGGCGTAGGCCTGGTTGACCCGCTCGGAGACCAGGCGCGTGTTGCGGTATTGCCGCTCGGAGACCACCGCGGCGGCAACCACGCCACCCATCACCACCGCGAACAGGACGGTGCAGAAGACGTTCGCACGCTTCTGCGCCCGCCGGGCGACGTAATCCTCAGGCAGCAGGTTGACCAAGCTCATGGTCGCACCTCACGCGGCCCTGGACAGCCTCGCACCCAGACTCAGTCCCACGGCCACGGCCCAGGCCGGCTGGGGCTGGCGCCGGTCGATGCCCTTCTCCGGCCCGCTGGCGGGGGCGGTGTTGATCCTGGTCAGCGGGTCGCCGATTTGGGCGGCAAGGTTCAGCCGCTGGGCCAGCCGCTGGCACAGGCTCCGGTCCAGGGCCTGCCCGCCCAGAAAGATGGCCCTCTCCACGGGCTGGGACGGAAAGACCGAGTCGTAATACCGCAAGCAATTGGTGACCTCCTGGCCCATGGCCCGCAGCTCATCCTCCATGGCGTCGTAGAGCTGCTCTGCTCCCGCAGCATCGGAACGCATGGCCTCCACGCGCTGCCGGTGGACCTCCTCGGCGGTCAGTCCCAGCACCTTGGCCGCCGCCTGGTCCAACTGACCCGAGCCAACCATGAGGTTCCTCGCGAACACCAGTCTGGCCCCCTGGGCCACCACCACCTGCGTGGATGCCTCGCCGAGGTCCAGAAACAAGGTGACGCGCTCGCTGTCCTCGCGCCGCCGGAACAGCCTGGCGAAGCACTCCAATATCGCGCAGGGCTCCACGTCCATGCTCACAATGTCCAGGCGGGCCTTCCGGGCCATCGACAGGTAGTCCTCCACGATGTCCCGGGCCACGGCCAGGACGATCACCTCCAGGCCAGGCTGACCCTCGGCGTGGGTCTCGCCGGCGACCACGTGGCGGACCACGGCGTCCTCCAGGTCGAATGGCACCTTGCCCTCCAGCTCCCACTGCACTGTCCGGGCCAGCTCGGCCTCGGGCAGCTTGGGCGTCCTGACATGCTGGACGAAGCTCTCGGCCGCAGGCACGCAAACGACGCACTGCCGGCCTTTGAAACCTTCCGTCCGCATCAGGTCCGGCAGCCGGTCCGCCAGGAACTCCAACTTTCGCTGGGGGTTGTCCCGGCAGGCCTGAGGCATGCGGGCGGCAGCAGCGGCCACCAACTCCAACTGGCCGTTGGCCTCGCGCAATTGAGCCAGTTTCACCGCACCGGTACCCAGGTCGATGCCCACGGGCATCACCCTGCTCTTTCGCAACTTCAAGGACATTGGACGCCTTCCTGCCTACAGGCGTGCGTGGTCGAGGCAGGCGGGAGGCCCGGCCGATCCGGCATGGGGCGCGGCCGAGCGATCGAATCGAACAGCGTGCCGGGCAGCGCGACCATCCCACTGGGACTCAACGCTTTGCGCCCCAGCCTCGCGACTGGTTTGCCTTTCGCCGCCACGCGATGGCCCCGGCGCCGTCCCCGGCGACCGCCGGAACCACAGTGGTTGCCTACTTGAAACATACGTTATGATCGATACGCCAGCCACTGCCTCCCGAGGCCACCTCGGTACGCCTCAGGAATGGTATCGGCCGGCTTGAGGCCGACATTAAGTACCCGGCCAGGAATCGCTTGCGGCCTGGCTCGGACCGGCGACCAATGCCCCTGCACGTCCCGGAGGCCCGGCCTTCCATCGGCTCTGCCCTCGCTGTCCACCCGAGCACGCCCCGGATGCGCCCAGGCTCGCCCCCGGCCGGTGGCGGGGTTTTTGCTTGCAGCAATCCTCACCACCCGTAGAATGACCCTTGGCTTCCTGCCAGCAAGGCAGAGCGAACGCAGACGGCGGCAAGAGAACGGGCGGCTCGCAAGGCCACTGCCGGGGGGTCGCCCGGAAAGGGCTGGTCATGGACGTCAAGCTGGTCATGTACAAGAGGGACGGACGGCGGAAGGATTTCAGAATCCACAAGCCAAAGACCGTCCTCGGACGGGCCGAGGACTGCGACCTTCGCATCCCCCTGCTGAGCGTCTCGCGCAAGCACTGCGAGCTGATTCTGGGCGACGACGAGTTGAGGGTCCGCGACCTGGCCAGCTCCAACGGGACATTCGTCAACAGCCGGCGCATCACCGAGACCGCCCTAAAGCCCGGGGATCGGCTGGTGATCGGCCCGGTCGTCTTCACCGTGCAGATCGACGGCGTGCCGGAGCAGATAGCACCGGTGCGGACCAAGACCGAGCGGGCCGACCAGACCGAAGCAGCGGCCCCGGCCGGGACGGAGGATGAGGTCATCCCGCTGGAGCCCGATGACCTCGAGACGGCCGCGGAAGGGGACGACTCCGACCTGGCCGCCCTTGACGCCGCACTGGAAGCGATGGTCGAAGAAGAGGACCGCAAGGAGGGGAACCAAAAGGACTGACCGGGCCAGGCCTCAGGGCAGCCTTCCTCACGTCTCGCCCGCCGCCACTGCCAGGGCCTGCCCGCAAGCGGCCGCCTACCTGGGCGGCGAACCACCCGCCTCGGCCAGCTTTGCCCTTAGCGCCGAAACGTCCATTCGGCGCAGGTACCTCAAAATGGGCCTGTTGACCTCGCGGAACCCCATCCGCCTGAGCTCCGCGATTGCAAGCTCGCGGGGCCAGCCCTGGACCACCATGCGATACGCTGCCACCATCATCCCCGTGCGGTCCACGCCCTCTCGGCAGTGGACGAAGACCGGCTGGCAGGCCGGATCGGTCACCACCTTCAGGAAGGCCAGCACGTCTTCGTCTTCGGGGTGAACGGGTTTGAAGGAGATATGCACCTGCCGCAGCCCCACCTCGGCCGACCGGCGGGAATGCAGGTCGAATATGCGCAGGCAGACGACCGTCCTGATGCCCAGCTTCTTCAGTTCGGCGTATCCCTTTGCCGTGGGCTGGCCGCCCCGGTACAGCACGTCCGAGACCTTGGCGAAGTTGGGCACCTCCCGGGCCAGGCCCGGCGGGACGGCCTGCGCCGGCTGCCCGGATGTACCGGCGGCCCGAGCCGGGCCCACCAACTCCTCACTGGGCCCACAGCCGGGCAAGATGGCCCAGGCCAGCCACAGCACTGCCGCCATCGTCCATTGCCTCATCACACTGCCCCCGAGTCGGCCGGGGTGGCCCCGCCCGCCAGCTTGTTCGTACCTGGCCGGCTGCCCGGGCGGCTGTCAGGCGGCCTGTCCAGCCGGGCGGGTGCCTCCTGGCCCACAGGCCCGATGCGGTTGCTTACCAGCCAGGACCGCCCCTTCCCTGCAACTACATGGACCAGCCCCGGGCAGGCCCGCCGGAGGCCCTCCAACTGCCCACGGCCACTGACCAGGCAGTAAACCCTGCGCGACGAGCCCATCAGTCTTGCAAGCGCCCGGAGGCCATCCGGACTGGAACGGTGAAAGGTCTCCGTCTGCCTCGCCCCGGTGTACAGTACGAACGAGAACTTCCTGGCCGGCCAGAAGCAGACCTGCACGCCGGTCGGGTCTGGCACCAGCCGGGCCAGCGTCCGGGTGCTCATGCGCTCATAGCCGACAGGGGCACTATGGGCGATGAGGTACAGGAACGTTCCAACTACTGCCGCGACCGCCCAGGCCACGAAGCCGCCCCGCCGGTCGCGCCGCAGCGACCGCCGCATGGCCGCTGCCGCCAGGACCGACACGCCGACCGGGACCGCCAGCCACGGCCCGGCAGCTCCCAGCCAGACCTCCAGCCCCGCCGGCACCAGCGGCAGCAGCAGCACCATGATCCACAGTGCACGCGCCCCGTGGGCCATCAGCCGGTCGGGCTTGGCCGAGTTGACCCACCCCGCCACCAGCCCCGCCATCAGCACCGACAGCGGGGGAAAGACCGGCAGAATGTAGCTGGAGAGCTTGGTGCGGCTGAAGGAGAAGAACACCAGCGGCACCAGCGCCGCCAGCCAGAGCAAGAGCACCGCCGGGGAGCCATCCCGGTCGCGCCACCGGCGCGGGAAGTAGCGGATGACCGCGCCGGGCAGGAAGATCGTCCACGGCAGCAAGCCGGCCAGCAGGATGGGCACGTACAGCACTCCCGGCCAGGTGTGTCCGAAGTTCCCCCCGCCGGCAAAGCGCAGCAAGTTGTGCCGCACGATGAACTCGTAGGCAAAATCGCCGTGCCGGAGGGCCACCACCAGGTACCAGGGCAAGGCCACAAGCAGGTACAGGCACACGCCGGCCGGCCGGAAAAAACCCAATATCGCGCGGTATTGCCGGCCCAGCAGGAAGTAGGCCAGCACGATGATGGCCGGCAGGGCCAGACCCGCGGGGCCCTTGAACAGCGTGGCCACCGCGGTGAAGGCATAGAAGCCCAGCCACGCCGCCGTCGGCGCGCGGGCCGGGGCCGCGCCCCCTGGCCGTCGCCGCTGGCATCGCCAGAACCACCACAGGGCCGCCCACATGGCCGCGGTGAAGGGCATGTCCATGCGGTACCACCGCGCCAGGAACAGGAACTCCCCGCTGGTGGCCAGCATCGCCCCTGCCAGCAGTCCGGCCGTCGGGCCCCACAAGGCCGCCGCCCAGGCGTAAGTCACCAACACCGCCCCCAGGCCGGCCAGCGCCGCCACCAGCCGCCCGCCCAACTCCACTGAACCGGTCAGCCGTTGGCCCAGCGCCGCCAGCCAGAAGAACGGTGCCGGCTTGTCGTAGTACGGCCTGCCCTCCAGATGGGGCAGCAGCCAATCCCCACCGGCCAGCATCTCGTGCACGATGAGGCCGCAGCGCGACTCTTCGGGGTCTGCCAGCGGAAGCTGACCGGCGTTCAAGAGGAACAGCCCGACGCTCAGCGCCACCAGCAGCGCCGGCCTCCAGACGTTCCGCCGCCAGTCGCCGGGGCCTCTGCCGACGCCGCCCCCGCGTGCAGGGCGCCCGGCCGGTCCCGCCGAC
>MVCS01000066.1 GCA_002049885.1 Planctomycetales bacterium 4484_123
AGCCAGCCGGGCCGTCTGCCCGCGGCACTCAATGCCGGCACTTGCCCTCGCTGGCCCGGCGGATGGCCCAGGTCAGCTCGTAGGTCCTCAGCGCGTCGGCGTACGGACTGCGGATGCCCGATGCATCCCCGCTGCGCACGGCGTGGATGAAAGCCTGGACCTCGCTGAGGTAAGGGTCATCGTCACCGAAGGGGATGGTCTCGGTCCGCTCGCTGTGGGGCCGGCGAACCATCAGCCGGCAGTCGCCGTAGGGGTCGGCCAGCACCATCCGCAGCCCGTCGCCCCAGATCTCCAGCTCGGACTCATACTTCTGACCGTGCAGCAGCGTCCCGTGCGTCAGCGAGCCCACCGCGCCGCTCTCGAAGCGCCATACGGCGGCCGTGGTCCGCGGGGCGCGAAATTCCGCCGGCACGGTCTGGTCCCCGCGCGTCCCGTCGGTCAGCACCGGCATGTCTGCCAGCTCCGCCGCCGGCGAGTGCGGGTCGATCCGCACCGCCTGCACCGAATCCAGCTCCGCCTCGCCGCCCAGCAGCCGGGAGAGGTCCACAAAGTGCGTCGCCTGCTCCACGATGGGCCCGCCGGAGGTCCGCACGTCCCACCACTCGGTCTTGCGAATCTCGCTGTAGGCGCAGTCGTAGCGGGCAATGACCGCCCGCACCCCGCCGCCGGCCTCGTCCAGGATTCGCTGCATGGTCTCCACGGCCCGGCTGTAGCGGAACACGTATCCCACCGAGATCACCAGCCCCGCCTCCGCCGCCTTTGCCAGTGCCTCGGCCACCGGGGCCAGTTCCTCCGGCGGGACGCTGCCTAACGGCTTCTCCAAGAACATGTGCACACCGGCGGCCGCACATGCCAGCTCCATATCCCCGGGCGGCTGTGTCGCGCCATGAGCGTGCGGCGGGACACCAATGAAGACCGCCTCGGGCCTGACGGCTGAGAGCATCTCGTGGAAGTCGGCAAAGGCCGCCGCCGAGGCGTACATCGCGCCGGCCGGGCCGGCTCGGCGCGCCGCCAGCACGCGCTGGGCCCGCTTGGTGTCCGGGTCCGCGACACCGACCACCACCACGCCGCCGACCTGCTCCAGCCGGCTGGCGTGGTCCCACGGTCCCTCCGCGCCGCCGAAGTTCACCCCGCCGGCACCGATGAGGGCAATCCTCAGCTCTCCGGACATCACTCCTCTCCAAGGGCCCACGCGCCCACGTCCCGGCACGCCGGGAGCCGCCGTCTCCGGTTCGTGGCGGCAGGGGCCTTGCGCCCTATCCCAGCGCCTGGACCTGCACGGCGACGTTGCCCGTGGCCGCGGCCTCGGCCGGGCCTACGATCACTTCCACCTCCGCTCGCTCCGCCGTCAGTTCGTTCAGATACCGGTTCCGCGACATCCCGCCCATCATGTACAGGTACTTCAAGGCCCGGCCAGTCTTCTCGCGCAGCATCGCCACGGTCTGGGCGTAGCTCTCGGCCAGCGAGGCCAGGATGACGTGCACGAACTGCCCCGGGGTCTGCGGGACGGGCTGGCCGCTCTGCCGGCAATACTCCGCGATGGCCGCCGTCATGTCCGCCGGATGCATGAAGCCGTCCCACTGCGGGTCCAGGATGGCCGAGGCCTCCCGGTTGCCGGCGGCGGCCCTCGCGGCCGAGACCAGGGCCGCGTAGGAACAATCGACGCCCCGCTCGCCCCAGACCCTCCGGCACTGCTCCAGCAGCCACGCCCCGGTCAGGTTGCGGATGACCCGCAGCGAGCCGTCCGGATTGGCCTCGTAGCCGAAGAGTTCCGGGTCCAGCGTGCCCGAGGGCAGATGGCCGTCCACGAACACGCCCAGGATCGACCAGGTGCCCGAGGAGATCACCACCATCTCATCCGGCGGGGGAAGGTCCTCCGTTCCGCACAGCTCCCTGCCCAGTCCCGGCAGACACGTCCCGAAGGCCGCGCCCGTGTCGTGCCCGCAGCCGGCCACCACCGGCAACCCGCCCAGGCCGGTCCGCGCCCGGACCTCCGGGCCCAGCACGCCGGCCACAGCCGGGCCGGTGTGTACCGGCGGGAGTATGTCCGTCCGCAGGCCCAGCTCCTCCAGGATGTCCACAGCCCACTGGCGCCCGGGCACGTCGTACATCTGCGAGGTCGAGACGAAGGTGATGTCCGTGGCCTTCTCGCCGCACAGCCAGTACCGCAGCAGGTCGGGTATGAACAGCAGCATCGCCGCCCGGGCCAACAGCTCCGGCTCGCGCTCGGCCAGGACGAAGTACTGGCACAGGCTGGCATGGTCCTGGTGCATCGAGCCGGTGCGGTCCTGAAGTCGCTGGGCGCCTATGCGCTCCGCGACGCGCCGGCTGGCCCCGGCCAGCCTGGGGTCGCGATATGCCCTCGGCCGGGCCAACAGCTCACCCGCTTCGTCCAGCAGGGCGAAGTCCACGCCCCAGGTGTCAATGCCGACAGACCGGAGATTCACCCCCGCGGCGGCGACCTTGGCCATCGCCTCCAACATGGCCGCGAACAGACCCTCGATATCCCAGAACGCCCCCTCGTCCGTTACCGTCGGGCCGTTGGGAAAACGCGAGACCTCCTCCAGTTCGATCCGGCCAGCGTGCAGCCGGCCCAGGATGGCCCGCCCGCTGGTGGCGCCCAGGTCGAACGCCAGATACACTGGTTCGCCTCCGCTGCTCACGCATCGACCTCGTCGTACTGGCCGGCAATGTCTCCGCCGGCATCGCTTCTGTCGCCGGCGATTCTCTGCCGGGCCCGCCAATGGTGCAAGGGCCTTGGCCCGCCTGGCCGACCGACGCCAGCCCGTTGCCACCGGCGGGCCTCCGGGCAAGCCGACCCGTCGCGCGGAGTCGGCGCGATGGTATCCTCGGCACCTCGGGTACTCCGGGCCATGGGCATGTCCGCGAGCCGTGCCAATCGGCAGGCCGCGGCTCGAAGGCTCAGCTCTACCAATGCCCGACGCCTGGTCTCTGGTGTCAGTTGCCCGGAGCCCCTCGTTTGCCGTGCGGTCAGGCTTGGAATCCGCCGGCCCTGCCACTAAACTTCCCCTTTCCGGTCCGGGTCATGAGTGGCCATGAGTGGCGAAGAAATAATCATCGACGGTTCATTCGGCGAGGGCGGCGGGCAGATCCTGCGGACCAGCACCGGCCTGGCGGCGGCCTTGTGGCAAGGTACGGACGGGCGCGAGCTGCGAGTCGTCAACATCCGCGCCGGCCGGCCCAAGCCCGGCTTGCGAGTGCAGCACGTCGCAGCCGTCAACGCCGCCGCCGAGGTGGCCGCGGCCGGCATCGAGGGGGCGCGCCTGGACTCGAGGGAGCTGAGCTTCCGACCCGCCGGCAGCCGGGCAGGGACCTACCGTTTCGAGATACCCACGGCCGGTTCGGCCATGCTCGTCCTCCAGACCATCCTGCCTGCTCTCATCACCGCCGACGGCGACAGCGAGGTCCTCATCAGCGGCGGGACCCACAACCCATTCGCACCCTGTTTCCAGTACGTCCGCGACGTTTTCTGCACGCTGGCCGAGGCGGCGAACGTCTCGGTGGCCCTGACGCTGGAGCGGGTCGGCTTCTACCCGGCCGGCGGCGGACGCATCCGCTGCCAGGTCCGCGGCGTGGGCTCGCCGGAACATGTGGGGCCGCTGCGACTGCTCACCCGCGGGGAACTGAGACGCATCGAGGCGCTCTCGGCCGCTGCCGATACGCTCCCCGAGCACATCGTGCAGCGACAGGCCCGACGCGTGCAGGAGCGGCTCGAAGGGGCCGGCCTCCCAGCCGAGGTGCAGTCCGCGCGTTGGCCGGCCGACTGCGGGGGCACGGTGGTCTTCCTGCGGGCGGTCTTCTCCCACGGCCTGGCCGGGTTCTCGGCACTGGGACGACGTGGCAAGCCTGCCGAGCGTGTCGCCGACGAGGCCGTCGATGAGCTGCTGGCCTTCCTCGACGCCGATGGAGCCGTGGACCCCCACGCCGCCGACCAGCTCATCACCATCCTGGCGCTGTGCCCGCGGGCGTCCCAGTTGACCACCACGCGCATCACCAACCACCTGCTGACCAATGCCGAGGTCATCCGGCAGATCACCGGCCGGCAGGTCACGGTCGAAGGCGAGCTGGATCGGCCGGGAAAGGTCATCCTGGACCGAACACCGTGAGACCGTGGGAGCGGAATACCGCAACACTGGCTGACCGGGGCATCTTGAGGGCCAGAGCCGGCCGGAGCAGAGCACTGCGAGGCCGGTGACTCGCAATGGTGGGCAGCTCAGCAGCGGCGGCTGCGAGTGCCAAATGGCCGATGCCTGGTGTATGGGGTCACATCAGCCCCCGGGCGTAGGCCTCATCCACCCGCAGCCACTTGCCGGCCTCTTTTTCGGGTGCCGGCAGCAGCATGGTCAGGGCGGGGGCGACGCGGTTCCACTCGGTCCAGGGCACGGTCAGCGCCTTCCGCTTCGTCCCGTGCAGCAGCACGAAGCGAATCAACCTTCCCTCGGGTGGGTCACTGGTGCCCGCGAACAGCAGCGTCCCCTCTACGGCCTTGCCGGACCTGCGCATCGTTTCGACCAGGGCGAGCTTGAACAGCTCCATCTCGCGGTCGTCGAAGTCGGAGTCGAACAAGAGCACCTTTTCGACCAGCTCGTTTCGCGACCCGACCGTCCGCAGCCGGTATGAGCGCATGGACTCGCCGATGACCCCGCCCAGTTGGCCGATGGTGCTCAGGTCCGGCAGCTCGCCGCCCTCCGCCAGCAGCCAGACCATGAAGTGCTGGGTCATGTCGTGGTACAGCATGCTGTAAACCACCTCGGCCTCGTCGCCGCAGCCGTCGCAGACGAAGGTGTTCAAATCCCCGGCCAGCAACCTCTGCTTCAGCTCCGGGTTGAGGGTGGCGTTGAGGGTTTCCCACACCACGAATTCCTGCTGCCGGCCGCAAGCCCGACAGGTGATCGTATGTGATGACCGCATCGTCATGACCCCACCTCCTTTGTCCCAGACCGCGCAAAGCCTAAGGGATATGCAGTGGCTGCGAAAAGAATAATCGAGGCGCAGCGCACCCAGCAGCGCGGCGGGCCGGTCGGGGGGGCTGCTTTTTCTCCAACCAGGACCCGTGTTGCATTCTGGCCGCGGGGTCGAGGCGGGGATTGAAGCCTGCCCCGGAAGCACAGAAAAGCCAGCCCGCCTCAATTGTCGGCAGTCGCCCTCGGCGCGTTGCTCTTTCGTGGTGCCTGCGGACCTCTCCTTTCAAGCGTTCGCACGCCGAGCGGTCAGTGGCCGAGGATGGTGCTGGTGATGAGTTCGGCGGTGTTGTCGGCGGCGGAGGTTCCGGCGGGGGCGCGGAGGGGACGGACCAGGGCCTGGAGGGCTTGGCTTGTCTGGCGCAAGCGGTCGAGGTCGGCGAGCATTTTCTCGGCGGCCCCGACAAGGGCGTCGGCGTCGCCAAACCAGGGCATCAGTTCGGGGACGAGCTCCCTGCCGGCGAGGATGTTGACCAGTGAGAGGTAGGGGGTGCGGATGAGCCAGCGTGCGAGCAGATGGTAGCCCAACCGGCTGGCACGATAGAAGACGACCATGGGCACGCCGAAGTGGGCGATCTCCAGGGTGACCGTGCCGGAGGCGGCGACGGCGAAGTGGGAGCGGGCGAGGACGGCGGGGGTCTGGCCGACGGCGATGTGCAGGTCGCGGCGGCCGGCGGCGGCAGCGATGGCCTCGGCGGCGCGCTCGTCGAGGGCGGTGAAGGTGAAGTGGGCATGGGGGAATCGGCCGGCGAGGCGGTCGCGGACGACGGCCAGTGCGGGGGCGTGGTGGGCGATTTCTCCGGGCCGGCTGCCGGGCAGGAGGGTGATTTGCCACTGGCCGGTGCGGGCGGCGGCGAGGTCCGGCGGGTTGGCGGGGGCCAGTTCGTCGAAGAGGGGATGGCCGACGTAGTGGGCGTTCACGCCGCGGGGCCGGAGGTAGTCGGGCTCGAAGGGCAGGATGCAGGCGACGGCGTTGGTGAGTCGGCGCAGCTTGCGCACGCGCCAGGGCGCCCAGGCCCAGACCTGCGGGCAGATGTAGTAAACGACGGGGATGCCCCGACGGCGGGCGGCCCTGGCCAGGTGCCAGTTCATGGCGGGCGAATCGACCGGGACGTGGACGGCGGGGCGGAGTTCGTCCATGGCTCGACGGACGCGACGGATTAGTCGCCAGAAGTGGCCGACATGCCGGAGCGAGTGGCCGAGCATGCTGGAGCGGCTGGTGGTGTCGGCCAGCAGTTCGCAGCCGGCCTGGGCCATGTGCCGGCCGCCCAGGCCCACGAAGCGGGCCTCCGGCCAGCGTCGGCGCAGGGCGTGGATGAGCCTGGCGGCGTGGGCGTCGCCGCTGACATCGGCGGCCGTGATGAGGACGGCAGGCGCGGCGCTCATGGCTGTTCCCGGGGGGTTGCGGTCATCTTATACCCCCGGCGACGGCGGGAGGGCAATTGCGTCCCGAACGTGGCCCGCCGGACGCCGGCCGGCCGGCATCCACAAGGCTGCTCGGCGTGCCTTGCCGATTGGACCTGGCGGCGGCTGTGGCCTACTCGGGGACGCGCACGGTCACGTCGCCCTTGACGACGGCCTGGCAGGCCAGGCGGGAGTTGGTGGCGTTGTCGGGGCGGCGCTGGAGGGTGTCCAGTTCGTCCTCGGTGGTCTCGGATAGGTTTTCCATGCCGGCCTCGATGAAGACCATGCAGGTGCCGCAGACGCCGTTGCCGCCGCAGGCGTGCTGGATCTCCACGGCGTTGTGGAGGGCGATGTCGAGCAGGCTGCCCGGCTCGCCCTCGGAGCGTTGCGGGAGGTCATCGGGGTCAACCTCGACGGTGACATTGGCGGGCAGGAAGGTGACCTTGCAGGTGGCCATGGGCTAGTTCTCCGACTCGGCGGCGGGGGCTTGGGCCTCTTTCGCCGCGGGTTCGTCAGGCGCGGGCTGTTCGCCGGCCTGGCTGGCGCTGGCCGGGGCTTGTCCTCCGGCGGGTCCAGCGTCGTTTCCGCCCCGGCCGTGCTTCTTTTCCCAATCGGCGATGGCGGCGCGGACGGCGCTCTCGGCCAGCACCGAACAGTGCATCTTCACGGGTGGCAGGTCGAGTTCCTCGGCCAGGGCGGTGTTCTTGAGCTG
>MVCS01000067.1 GCA_002049885.1 Planctomycetales bacterium 4484_123
GTCCCCAGCGACTCCCGGCCCGCGTGGGTATAGACGCACTGGCCCTCGGCGAAGAGGTCGATGCCGCCGCCGGAGGTGCTCTTTGGCCGCTTGGAGCCCTTGGCCAGCAGGCGGACCACGCCCTGGCCGCGGGTGAGCATGTGCACCACCTGCGAGGTCTCGCTGTAGTCGATGCACCTGAGACAGATGGCCGGCTCGCGATAGCGCATGGCAACGGTGAATATACCAGCAGCAGCGAGTCAGGCGAGACATCGCCCGTCATCGCTTGCTCAATTCCTCGTAAACCCGATTGTAGTACAGGGCTTTTTCGACCGGCGTGTTGGGCGGGATGTGGTTTCCCACGGCCATGAAGAACCCCGGGCGATTCGCTTGACAATGGGGCTATGCGGCTGGCCCCGGGGTGGCACCTTCTTGCCTCCTTGGCGGATTGCCGGAGCTTCTCGTCACGCTTGGTTGTCGGCCTTGGTGGGCACTTCCACGCGCAGGCGGGTGACCTTGCGGTCGTCGGCGGCCAGCACGGTGAAGGTGGCCCCGTAAGCGGTGAGGCTCTCGCCGACCTTGGGGATGGTACCCAGTTCCGAGGAGACGAAGCCGGCGACGGTGTCGAAGTCCTCCTCCTCGGGGATGTTCAGCCCCAGGGCGTCGTTGAGGTCGTCGATGTACATGCGCCCGTCCACCTCGACGCTCTGATCGTCCAGCCGCTTCATCAGGGCCGATTCGGGCCGATCGTACTCGTCGGAGATATCGCCGACGATTTCCTCGATGAGGTCCTCGACGGTGACCAGCCCGGCGGTGCCGCCGTACTCGTCCAGCACGATGGCCATGTGCTGTTTGCGGGCCTTGAACTCGCGCAGCAGCTCGTCCAGCCGCTTGGTCTCGGGGATGAAGAAGGGCTTGCGCATGATCCGCCGCAGGTCGAACGGCCCGGCCTCGCGCCGGAGCAGGTCCTTGGCGTGGAGGATGCCCACGATGTGGTCAACGTCGCCGTCATAGACGGGAATGCGGGTGTGCCCGGCCTCGATGACTGTGCCGAGCACCTGTTCGGCGTCGGCGTCGATGGGCAGGGCCACGATGTCGGTCCGCGGGGTCATGATCTCGCCGGCCCGCTGGTCGCCGAACTCGATGACCGATTCGATCATCTCCATTTCCTGGGGGTCCACCGCCCCCTCGGCGTGGCCTTCGGAGGCCACATGGAGGATTTCCTCCTTCACCGCGCTCTGGCGGGCGTTGGCCTCGCGGGACTGGCCGTTGTCGGCCGAGCCGTCCGGCGCGGGGTCGGGCACGCCGCTGAGCCGGCGGATGGGGGCGTCGAAGGCACGCATCACCACCACCACCGGCCAGAAGGCCAGCCGCAGGCCCAGTAGCAGCGGCGCCGTGACCGCCAGCACCTTGGCCCCTGCGTAGTGCGCCCAGGCGTGAGGGATGGACACCGAGAAGACGGCCACCACCAGGGCAGCCAGCACCAGCGCCTTGACGGTCCCGGGCAGGTCGGCCCCGCCGGGGGCGGTCTGGAACCGCAGCAGCAGCACCACCAGCAGACCCAGGTTGCAGGCCGCCCGCAGGAGCCCGCAGAGCATGTGCAGCTCACCGAGGTGGGTCAGCAGGGACCGCAGCCGGCTGGGGGATCGGCCCGAAAACGCCTCCTCCAGTTGCCGCCGAGAACTGTCGCGCAGGGCGTATGCGTTCAGTGAGAAGAAGCCGGAGAGGGCGGCTGATACCACCGCCGCCCATAGTAGCGGGTCGTCCACGCCTCAGAATACTCCACCAGGCCGCGTCCGCTTTCATGCTGCCGTGCCGGACGCTCCACACGCAGGGAGAACCCCTGAGGACGACTACGATTCTACCCTGGCCGGGCCTTGCCGGCAAGGACCAAGGACCGTCAAGCGGCACAGGCGGCGGACCGGCCCTTTCCGCCCGTTGGCTTGGCGCGGGGCTTTACAATTTCTCCCGGCCGGGCATACTGGCCGGGCCAGCCGCTATGTGGAGGACGTGGTCGGTGGCCATGAAGGTCTTCATCGCAGGGATAATCCAAGGCTCGCTGGTTGAGCCCAGGATTCACCGCCAGGACTGGCGGCGGCGCGTTCGCGGGGCCATCCGGCGCCATCATCCCGATGCCGAGGTGTACTGCCACTACGAAGCACACCCATGTTCCATCGAGTACGAGCTCCCGGAGATCCTGGCCACGCTGGCCGATGGCAATCGGCGGGCGGCTGCCACGGACGTGCTGGTGGCCTACCTGCCGGAGGCCTCCATGGGCACCGCCGTGGAGATGTACCTGGCCAGCCAGGCCGGCGCGGTGGTGGTCACCATCACGCCCATGAGGGCCAACTGGGTCGTCCGCGCCTACAGCGACCGCATCCTGCCTGATCTTGAGGCCTTCGAGGAGTTTCTCGCCGATGGGGGGCTGGGCCGGCTCCTGGCACAGAAGCGCCGCCGGGGCGAGCAGGCATGAGGCATCTGCTGGACATCTCGCCGAGTGAGCTGGTCGAGGAACTTGCGGCCATGGGTCAGCCCGCCTATCGCGCCAGGCAGGTTCTCCAATGGGTCTGGCAGCACGGCGTGTGTGACTTTGCCGAGATGACCAACCTGCCCAAGCCGCTGCGTGCCGAGCTGGCCGGCAGGCTGGTGGTCCTCACTGGCCGACCGGCGGCCCGCAGCGATGCGTCCGACGGTGTGGTCAAGCTGCTGGTGGAGTGGTCGGATGGACAGGCCACCGAGACGGTGATGATCCCGGCCGCACGCCGCTGCACGGCGTGTCTGTCCGTCCAGGTCGGCTGCCCGGTGGGCTGCGCGTTCTGCGCATCGGGCCTGGACGGCGTGGCCAGGGACCTCTCGGCCGGCGAGATCCTCGAACAGCTTTTCCACCTGCGCTCGGCCGCCGCGCGAAGGATCACCCACGTCGTGCTGATGGGCATGGGCGAGCCGCTGCTGAACTACGACGCCACCGTGGCGGCGGTGCGGGCGATGGTCGATCCCGCCCGCGGCGGCATCTCCGCCCGCAGGGTGACGGTCTCCACGGTGGGTCTGCCCAGTCAGATCCGCAGGCTGGCGCGGGAGGACCTGCCCATCACCCTGGCCATCAGCCTCCATGCTCCCAACGACGACCTCCGGCGGCAACTCGTGCCGGCGGCCAGGGCGGTGAGCATCGAGGCCCTGCTGGCCGCGGCGAGCGATTTCTTCGCCCGGCGGGGGCGCGAGGTCACCCTGGAGTACGTCCTGCTGGGCGGGGTGAACGACACCCCGGCCTGTGCCGACCAGCTTGCCCGGCTTGCCCGGCGGCTGCGCTGCAACGTCAACCTCATCCGCTTCAACCCCGTCCCCGGCGTGCCCTTCGTCCCTCCGCGGGAATCGGCGCTCAGGTCCTTCCTGGAGCGGCTGAGGCGGCGCGGCCTCAACGTCCACCTGCGCGCCAGCCGGGGCGCCGACGCCGAGGCGGCCTGCGGCCAGCTCCGGCGGCGGAACGGCAAATCCGTGACCGAGTAGCCAGTAGCCAATGGCCGGTAGCCAGTAGTCAGTGGCCGGTGGCTGGTAGTCAGTCGTCGGTAGCCTTGTTGCCCGCCGTCCGGGCCAGGGCGTTGGCCGTGCGTTGTCAGCGTCGGGCGGTTTTGGCGGCTGTGAACCTCGCCAGCAGTTCTTCTTCGCGGCGGTGCATCTTTTCAGCGGCCGATGTGGTCTCGTCGTCGTATCCCATCAGGTGCAGCAGGCCGTGGATGACGTAGAGCATGAGCTCCTGCTGTGGCCTGAGGCCGCGGCGGCGGGCCTCCTCGGCGGCCACCTCGCCGCAGACGACGATCTGTGCGCTCAGGCCGGGCCGGTGCGGCTCGGAGAGGTCGAACGACAGCACGTCCGTCGTGCCGGACCGGCGAAGGTAGCGCCGATTCAGGCCGGCCATCTCGGCCTTGCCCACTACCGCCAGGTCCACCAGCGCCAGTGGCACGCCCTCCGCCCGGGCCACGAAGCGGACCAGCCGGCACAGTCGCTCGCGGAACACGCGCACGGCCCTCTGGCGGTTGCATATCAGGATTTCCGGCTTGGGCGGCACGGCTCAACGATAATGCAGGGCGGGCCGGCTGTCGAGGCGGCCGCCAGGCCGGGCCGCCCTTGCTCGGGTCGTTGTTATCAGTTAAGACTGTGCGGGATGGCAGTCCGGGACGAGAGTCCGCTGAGGTTGCCCTTCAAGTCGGAACTCCCGCCGTCGCTGGGCTGGCTGGAGGTGGCCGCCTGGGCGCTGTTCTTCGCCGTGCTGGCCGGGGTGTGCGTGCAGGTGCACGTCAAGACGGCGCGGAACCTGGCCAGGGGTCGGCGGGCCGACTGGGCCTACTACTGGGCCCTGGGTGCCTGGCGCCGGGCCCCGGACGACCCGGCCAAGCGGGCCGCGGTTCTCAAGGCCGCCCGGGCCGTCCGGTCGGTCAAGCGCCACAAAGGCGCCATCCCACGCTGGCGCTCGGCGGTGCGGCAGTTCTGGGCCGGCAGGAACATCTACCGCTCGCACGCGACCAACGTCGCCGCCGACCCGCTGACGGGCCAGCCGTTGCCTGGTCAGGCTCGGCCGGCCTCGGCGAGCGCCCCGGCCCGGGAGCAATGGCTGAGGCTGGGCGCGCCGGCGGAGGAGCTGGCCGAGAGGCCCGTCCACCTGCACCCGAACATGCCCTTCGTGGTCATCCTGCTGTCGGCCTTCGCCTACCTGCCCCCGCAGATCTGCCTGGCGGTCGTGAACGTGTTGAAGATCGTGGCCCTGCTGGGGGCGATCTGTGCCGCGGCCGCTGCGGTGAACAACGGCCGGCACCGCATGGACGAGTGGGTCGTCGGGCTGGCGGTACTGTTCGCCCTGCCGCTGATCATCTCCGACATCCAGCATGTCAATACGAACCTGTTCGTGCTGGGGCTGCTGGCCGTGCATCTGTGGCTGTATCGGCGTGGCCGGGACGGTTGGGCCGGGGTCGTGCTTGCCTTGGCGGTGTGCCTGAAGATGACGCCCGCCCTGTTCGGGCTGTATTGGCTGTACCAGCGGAACTGGCGGCTGTTGGGCGGTCTGGTGGCGGCCCTGGCGGTGATGGTGGTGGGGTTGCCCCTGGTTGCGCTGGGGCCGACGCGCTTCACGGAGCTGACCGGGAGCTGGCTGGCCAATCTCATCGTGCCGGGCCTGCTGAAGGCCAGGCCGTATCCCATCCACATCAACCAGTCGCTGCCGGGGGTCTTCTGCCGGCTGGTAATGCACGGCAACATCTACCACAACCCGGACGATTTCGCCGTTGCCCCGCGGTTCGGCTATATCAACTTCCTGTCGTTGCCCCTGGCGGCAGGCCGGTACGTGCTGATGGGGCTGAAGCTGCTCATCCTGGCGGTGGCGGCCTGGGCAGTGGGCTGGGCGAAGCTGCCGAGGGACGACGCCCGGCGCGGGCTGCACTACGGCTTGGTAGCCGCCGCCATGCTCATCCTCAACCAGCGGACCTGGGACCATCACGCGGTGGTGCTGCTGATTTCGTACCTGGCCATCTGGTACGTGCTGGCCTACGGACGGTTCGGCCGGCGACGGCGGGTGGCCTGCCTGGTTGTCATGCTGGCCGCCGGCGCGCTGAACTGGCTGATGGGCAAGAGCCTCTTTACGCTGCTGGCGGGCAGGGCACGCGGGCGTGAACTGGCCGATATAGTCGAGGCCTACGGCCCGGCCTTTGTGCACTTCGTGCTGATCTTCATCCTCTGCGTGGTGCTGCTGCGGGCCCTGCGGGCTACCGACCGGGCGGGGCGGACGCTGTTTTCGTCCCGCCGCCAACCGCTGGGGAGGAACACGGCTACCTGAGTAGCGTGCCGGGAGCGGCGGGGGCAGCCGGCGGGTCGCTTCTCATACCGTTGCGTGGTGGTGGGGGGCTGATAGACTACGGACATCATGGCCGGGGCGAGTTTGCCATTCGGGCCCCGCTTGGGGCGGACTGGCCCGCCGGGCGCGGAGCCGGGCGACGGGCCGGTGCCCGGCGAGCGCCCGATGACCGTCTCGGCCCTGGTGGCCCGCATCCGCGGGGCCCTGCTGGACGCCTTCGCCGGGCCGGTGACAGTAGTGGGGGAGGTCTCCAACTTCAAGCGGCACTCCTCGGGCCATCTGTATTTCTCTCTGAAGGACGAGGCGGCGACCATCGACGCGGTGATGTTCCGCACGGCGGCCTCGGCCGTGCGATTCGAGCTGGCCGACGGGTTGGAGGTCGTGGCCGAGGGCCGGGTGGACGTGTACGAAAAGCAGGGCCGGCTGCAACTGTACGTGGACAGGCTGACGCCCAAGGGCACCGGCGCGCTGGAACTGGCCTTTCGGCAGTTGAAGGAGCGCCTCGAGCGCGAGGGTCTTTTCGACCCGGCCCACAAGAAGCCGCTGGTCCGCTTTCCGCGGGCCATCGGGGTGGTCACCAGCCCCACCGGTGCAGCCATTCGTGACATCTCCCGGACGTTGCGGCGGCGCTGGCCGGCTGCCAGGGTGTACCTGGTGGGCGTGCGCGTGCAGGGCGACCAGGCGGCCGGGGAGATCGCCGAGGCCGTCGGCCTCCTGGACGCCGCCTCCGGCAGGTTCCAGATCGACACCATCATTGTCGCCCGCGGCGGTGGGAGCCTGGAGGACCTGTGGGCCTTCAATACCGAGCAGGTCGCGCGTGCCATCTTCGCCGCTGGCACGCCGGTCATCTCCGGGGTGGGCCACGAGGTGGACTTCACCATCGCGGACTTCGTGGCGGATGTGCGGGCGGCGACGCCCACGGCGGCGGCCGAGCTGGCCGTGCCCGACGGCGCCGAGCTGGGGCGCCGCGTGACGGTGCTGGCCCGGCGACTGGCCCGGCGTGTGCGGGAGAACGTACAGGTCGCCCGGGCGGCCCTTCGGGCGGTGCAGCGCAGCGTGGTCTTTCGTGACCCCGCCGCGCGGGTGCGTTCAGCCCGGCAGCATCTGGACGAACTTGCCAGCCGGATGCAGATGGCACTGGCCCGGCACCGGCGGGCTGGCGAACGCCGCCTGGCCCGGGCGGAGGCGGCCCTGGCAGCACAGCATCCCCGCCGGCTGGTGGAGCGAGCCGGCGGCCGGCTGGACGCGCTTGCCCACCGCTTGGCCTGGGCCTTGGGT
>MVCS01000068.1 GCA_002049885.1 Planctomycetales bacterium 4484_123
TCCAGGCCGGCGTCCTGTGCCAGTTTCACGTTGGGCCGGACGCCCACCGCCATGATGACCAGCTCGGCCGGCAGGGCGGGCCCGTCGGTGAGAACGGCGCTGACCTTGCCATTGCCCTGGAAGCTCTTGACCTTGGTGCCGGTGAGCACCTTGACCCCCTTGGACTCCATGTGCTGCTGGACCAGCCGGGCCATCTCCCAGTCCAGCATGTTGAGTATCTGTGGCAGCATCTCCACGATGGTGACCCGGCAGCCGCGGGCGGTGAGGGCCTCGGTGACCTCCACGCCGATGAGCCCCCCGCCGACGATGACCACGTCCTGGCCGCCGCCCTTGGCCAGAGCCGCCCGTATGCCCTCCGTGTCGGTCACGCCGTGGAGGGTGAAGATGTTCTCCAGCTCCACGCCGGGGATGGGCGGCACCGCCGGGCAGGCCCCCGTGGCCAGCAGCAGGTTGTCGTACTCCAGCTCCGACTCCTCGCCGCTGTCGAGGTCCTTGATCCGCACCCGCTTGTTGGGCCTGTCGATGGCCAGGGCCTCGGTCCGCTTCAGCACGCGGACGTTCTTTACCTTCTGGAAAAAGACGGGGTCCCGCACCACGCCCACGGGTGTGGCCATCAGCTCCTTTTGCTCCTTGACCACCCCGGAGAGGTAGTACGGCAGCCCGCAGCCGGCGTAGGAGAGGAACTCGCCCTTCTCCACCAATGTCACCTGGGCATCCGGCATGAGGCGGATGACCCTGGAGGCCGCCTTGGGACCGGCGGCCACGCCACCTATGATCACGACGCGCTTGGACATGACCATCTCCGTTCTGGGGGGCAGAGCGGGGTTCACTTGCTCAGCAGATAGTAGGCCGCAGCGGCGCCGAAGACGGCACCGGCCACCACCGAGGCCACCACGTTGGCCCTTGCGTGGCAGGCCTCGGACGAGCACAGCCTGGCCCTGCCGGCCAGCAGCCCCAAGGCCGCGCCCACCATCGCGCCTGCCACGATCTTGGCCCAAAGCATGAGCTTCTTGCCTTCCACGCCCCCGCGACGGTGCGGTCGCGTCTCGGGGGCGTCCATTGGGGGCAGGAAGGAAACACCGGCCGGGCCGGATCCTCGGCGTCGGCGGCCGTCCCGCCGGGGGCCCAGCTCAGTCGGCACCGATGACCGCATCCAGGGCGGCCTTGAGTTTCGCCTCGCTGCTCAGGCCGACCAGGCGCTTCACCTCCCGGCCATCTTTGAAGACGATCAACGTGGGGATGGCCTTCACGTTCAGCGCCTTTGCCGTGGCGGCGTTCTCGTCCACGTTCAGCTTGCCCACGACGGCCCGACCAGCATACAGCTTTGCCACGGCTTCCACAATGGGGCCTTGGCGCCGGCAGGGCGGACACCACGGCGCCCACAGGTCCACCAGCACCACGCCCTTGGCGGTAACGGTCTTGAAATTGGCGTCTGTGACCGCCACCGCCTTGCCGGCCGGGGTCGCCGGTGACGCTGCCTGCCCGGCCGTCCCCCTGGACGGTTCGACGCCCTCCGCCTTGCCTTGGGACTTCCCGCGCGGGGCCTTTGCCCGGCAACCCGCCAGGCTCGCCGCGAGCGCCGCTCCAGCCACGACGAGGATGACTCCGGCTAGCTGCTTTCTCCTCGACATCGTTCTCTCCTTCCGACGGGCCCGGTCGGGAGCTCCGTTCCGACGGGTTATCGTATTGCATTTGGGGCGGGAGTCACGGTGTTTTCGGCCGGCTGGGCCGTTTGTCGGGTGGTAAACTCAAGACTGTCGCAGACCGGCCGCTCGGGCGGCTGTGGCTTTCCCTGGAGGCTTTGCAGGTGTCAGTGACGGTGACGGCATGGGTGTGGCTGCTGGTGGGGCGGGCGCTGTTGGCCGGCGCGCCGCAGGGCGGGCAGGACGTGCTCGAGGCCAGGTGGCATGTCCTGATGATGCAGCCGGACCCGGCCGCGGCGGCTGACCAGATCGCCTCTGTGCTGCGGGCCTGCGGGCCCGACCCCGCAAGACTCAAGCGCCTCATCGCCAACGATTCGGCCTACCGGCGCTACCCCGGCGGCTGGCTGGGCCGGAAGACCTCCGTCACCGACGGCGATACGCGATACGACGTGCAGTTCATGGTCCGCGTGCCGGCCCGATACGACCCGGCCAGGGCTTACCCACTGCTGCTGGCCGCCCACGGCCAGGGCGGCAGCGCCCGGAGTATCGGCTACATGATGGAGCGATTGCTGGGTCCGGCAGTGGAGGACTACGTCATCTGCGCTCCGACCATGCCCGGCCCGACGGGCTACAACGCCCGGGCCTACCAAGAACAGGCCTACCTGCGCCCGCTGCGGTGGACCCGCCAGCACCTCAACATCGACGACGAGCGCATCTTCGTGGCCGGCTACAGCATGGGTGGGCACGGCGCCTGGCACTTGGCGACGATGTTTCCGCACCTGTTCGCCGCGGCGGTGCCCATGGCCGGGGTGCCGGCCTTCGAGGGTGGCATCGCCACCACCACCGCCTACCTGGAGAACCTCTCCAACCTGCCCGTCTGGGCCATCTGGGGTCAGCTCGACAGGCGCGTCCCCGGGACGATGGGCAACGTCGATTTCTGCCGCATGGCCGCCGCCCGGCTGCGACAACTGGGCAACCGCAACTTCAAGGGAACCGAGTGGCCCGGGAAGGGCCACAGCGGCTGCTGGCCTGCCCCGGCCGAGTTCCGCCGGTTCCTCGCCGCCCACAAGCGCCGGGCCGCTCCCGTCAAGGTCACCTACTGCTTCCACTGCGACCGCCACCGGCAGGGGTACTACCTCCGGGCCCTCGAGCTGGCCCGCCCGGCGGTGGACTTCTCGTGTCGGCCCCGCCGGCGGCCCAGGATTCGCCTCCGGCCCGGGCAGAGGCCCACCACGCAGATGGTCATCGACGCCTGGAGGAAATACTATGCCCGGCTACTGTTCAGGATGCGGGCCGAGCTGGACCCGGCCGGCAACACCCTTTCCATCAACACGGCCGGCATCCGGTCCGTGCGGGTCTATCTCGTCGAGGGCATGTTCGACCTGCACCGGGCAGTGAGATTGCGCCTCAACGGCCGGCAGTGGCAGGGCCGGGTGACCTCGTCGGCCGAGTGCATCCTTCGCCACTACGCCGCCACTCGTGACGCCGCCGCCATAGTGCTCAACGAGATCGACATCGACGCCACCGGCAAGGCGACAGTGCGATACCGATAAACCAGGCAATAGACACCAGGCGACAGGCAAGGCACGAGGCATTCAGGATTGAGCGCTCGGCGTGCGGGGAGGTCCGTCTGCGAAGCTCGGCTTGCCATTTCGCCCGGTCCGGTGTGAGGGGGATCTGCCGATGCGGCCCTTTCTTCCCAGCGGCTTGCGGTTCTGCTGCGCGGCAAGAGGCCCCAGCCGGGGGCGCCGGCCGGGGCCTGAGTTGTCTGGTCGCTGGGCCTGTGGCGGGCTCACTCGCTCAGGCGTTTCTTGGGCACATAGCCGCTGAAGGCCAGGAAGCGGGTGGTATTGAGGATGGGTATCTGCAGGGCGATGGCGACGGCCTCGATCTGTTTGACCTTGTTGTACTTCTTGAGCTTGTCTTGGTACATCCGCCACTCGTCGGGGGGGGCGTTCTCGCCCGGCTGGGGCGGGCGGGGCGGCTTTTGGCCGAGGACCACGAAGTCGGTCTCCACCGAGACCGTATCGCTGACCTTGCCGCCGAAGCTCTCGATGAGCTTGCGGACGCGTCGGCTGCCGAGGGGGTCGGTCCGGCCCTCGCCGTACAGGTCGAACTCGCCGGCCACCACGAAGTGGTGCGTCCGGGAGGTGTCGAAGACCACGTTGGCCACCAGGTCGCCCTTGACGATGGGTTCTTCCTTGGGCGGGGTGACGATGCGGCACTCGCTGGTGGTGGGCCCGACGTTGACCACCACGATGGCGGCCTTGGGCTTGCCGTCCTTGGGGATGCCCGTCTCCTTGGAGTACACGCTGAAGGGCAGCCCGGGCTTGATGTTGTCCTCCTTGCCCAGGTTGATAAAGACTATCTGCTGTTCGGCCAGGGCCCTGAGTACCTTCCCGTCGGGCTTGCGCAGGGCCACCTCACCAGGCTTGCCCCGTCCCTTGCCCTTCAGTCGCCAGATCTCCTCCCGCTGCTTGGCGATGATGGCGTCCCGCTTGCTCAGCTCGACCCTGAGGTTGTCCCGCTCCTGTCCCAGGCGGGCCTTCTCCTGGTCACGCTGAACGATGATGGCGTCCTTTTCCTTCACCGCCCGCTTGAGCTGCTCGTCCTTGTCGGCCAGATCCTTGGCGAACTTGACTCGGGCCGCCTCCAGCTCCTGCTGCAACTTCCTCATCTGGGCCTCGTGGTTCTTCTTGAGCTCCGCGAGGATCCGGTCCTTCTGGACCAGGGTGCGCTTCTGGGATTCGATACTTGCTTCGAGGCTCTTGATGTGCTTGAGGTTGGCCTCGATGCGGTCGTTGAGGCCCTTGACCGCCACGATCAGGCCCAGGTTGGCGTAGGGTTGGGCGTGCTGGAGGGTCAGGGCGTCGCTGGCTTCCTTCACCGCCTGGTCCCAGGCCACGTCACGGCCAGTTATCTTCTGGACCAGGGCCGGTATTTGCTCGTTCTGAACCTTGTCACGCTGCTTCTTGAGGGCCAGCAGCTCCTGCTCCTTCTGTTGCAGCTTCTTGAGGTTGTCGCTGTTCTGCACGTAGAAGACCACCGCAAGCAGCGCCGCAATCAGGACCAGGAATACCAGGAGGATCACTACGTAAATGGGACTGCCGCGCCGTCCGACGACTTGCGCCATTCTCCGACTCCTTACGAAACGGCCGCCGCCTTCTTCCGCGATACCGGGCAGGACTGCCCCGCTCTGCCCGGGATGAAGGCATGGAATGCGGCAAAGGCGCACATCGGCGCCTCTTCCTGCCGGACAGGCAGTATGCTTGGATGTGCCTGCGGCGTCAACACAATTCTCACCCCGCCGGGCGATGAGTTGACCCTGCCGAGCGGCGCTGGTAGCCTTCCCGGCGGTTCGGAAGGCGGCATGCCCGGGAGCCTCTACATCATCGACGGACACTGGCTGGTGTATCGTGCCTACTATGCGCCCTTCCGCGACCTGACCAGCCCCGCCGGCGAGCCCACCCGGGCGACTTATGTCTTCACCTCCATGCTGCTGAAGCTCATCACCGAGCGCCGCCCGGAGTATCTGGCCCTGGCCTTGGACAGCCCGCGCGAGACACTCCGCCGGACCAGGCTGTACGGGCAGTACAAGGCCCAGCGGGCGGAGGCCCCCGAGGACCTGGCACCCCAGATCGAGCGCATCGTCCAGATAGTCCGCGCCATGGGCGTGCCCGTCCTCCAGCACGAGGGGGTCGAGGCCGACGATATCATGGCCACCCTGGCCCGCCGGCTGGCCGGGCCGGAGCTGCGGGTCGTTCTGGTCAGTCGGGACAAGGACCTCGAGCAGCTCATCGGCCCGCACGTGGTGCTGTACGACCCCACCAAGGATGAGGAGATCGACGCCGACCGACTGGAGCAGCTCAAGGGCTACCGCCCCCCCCAGGCCGTGGAGGTCCAGGCCCTCTGCGGCGATCCCACCGATAACATCCCGGGCGTGCCCGGGGTCGGGCCCAAGACCGCCGCCAGGCTGATCGGCAAGTACGGCACGGTGGAGCAGGTCCTTGCCCATGCCGAGGAACTGACCCCCAAGCTTCGGCAGAACCTCCTGGCCGCATCCGAGGCCGTCGCCCTTTCCAGGGAGCTGGTCAAGCTCGACGAGCAGGTGCCCGTCGAGGCAAGGCTGGAGGACCTGGCCTTCGCCGGCGTGCAGGTGGAGGCGGTCCGGCCCATCTTCGCGGAGCTGGGTTTCCGCCGGCTGAGCGAGCCCTTGGAGGCCGCGGCCGCGGCGACCGCGCCGGGCGGTGCGCCCGTGCCGGCGGCGTCACCTACGGTTGTGGCTGCCGGCCGGACCACCGCCGCCGACTTCGATTACCGCTGCATCGACACGCCCGAGGGCTTCGAGGCCCTCATGGCCGAGCTGAAGCACGTGCGCCGCCTGGCGGTGGATACCGAGACCACCTCCACCCAGCCCATGTGGGCCGAGCTGGTGGGCATCTCGCTGGCCTGGCGGCCCGGGCACGGGGTTTACCTGCCCCTGGCGGCGCCGCTGGGGCAGCGCACGCTGGACCGTGGCATGGTCCTTGAGGGCCTGGGGGCGATCCTGGCCGACGACCGCGTGGAGAAGGTCGGCCACAACCTCAAGTATGATGCCATCGTCCTGTCCGCCGCTGGCGCGGCCATCGCCCCGCCCGTGTTCGACACCATGCTCGCCGCCTACGTGCTGGAGGCCAGCCGGGGCAGCTTCAAGCTGGACGACCTGGCGGCGGAGTTCCTCGACCACCACTGCATCCCCATCGAGGACGTGCTGGGCAAAGGCAGGTCGCAGCGCCGCATGGACGAGGTGCCGGTGGAGCAGGTCAGCATATATGCTGCCGAGGACGCCGAGGTGGCACTGCGCCTGGCGGATGTGTTGCGCGGCCGGCTGGAGGGTGAGGGGCTGACCGAGCTGTACGAAAAGGTGGAGCTGGCGCTGATGCCGGTGCTGGTGGCGATGGAGACCAACGGCATACGGGTGGACCGGCAGGTGCTGGATCGGCAGAAGGGCGTCCTGGCCGAGCGGGCCGATGAGCTGCGGGCGCGGATCGTCTCGGCGGCGGGCTGCGAGTTCAACCCCGACTCGCCCCGCCAACTGGCCGAGGTGCTCTTCGAGCGACTGAAACTGCCGGTGCTGCGCCGCGGCAAGACCGCCCCCAGCACCAACCAGGCCGTGCTGGCCGAGCTGGCTCCCTTCCACGAGGTGCCGGCCCTGGTGCTTGAATATCGCCAGGTCACCAAGCTGCTGAGTACCTACCTGGAGGCCCTGGGCCGGTGCATCCACCCGCGCACCGGGCGGGTGCACACCAGCTTCCACCAGGCCGGCACGGCCACCGGCAGGCTCAGCTCCTCCGACCCGAACCTCCAGAACATCCCCATCCGCACGGAGCT
>MVCS01000069.1 GCA_002049885.1 Planctomycetales bacterium 4484_123
ACCGGTGGGCCGAGCGACAGTAATAGGTGGCCCAGTAGAAGTAGCAGCCGCCGCGGAGGACCTTGGCCGCCCCGGTCGCCGGCCCCTGCGGGTCGGCCGGCGGGCAGTGCCGGTAATAGTCCTCGGCGTACCAGTCCTGGCACCACTCCCAGGCGTTGCCGTGCATGTCGTACAGGCCGAAGGCATTGGGTGGCTTCTGGCCGACGGGGTGGGACCGGCCGGCGGAGTTACCGCCGTACCAGCCGACCTTCGCCAGGTCGGCCGAGCGCATGTGCCCATTGATGCGGTCGCCGGAATAGAAGCGCGTCGCGGTGCCGGCCCGGCAGGCGTACTCCCACTCCGCCTCCGTGGGCAGCCGGACGGTCTTGTTGGCCTTGGCCGACAACCACCGGCAGAAGGCATCGGCATCGTACCACGAGACGAACAACGCCGGCTGGTCGTCGCCGTCGAGCCAGCCGCTGTGATGGCCCGGGCGGAAGCGGCGGTACTGGGCGTTGGTCACCTCGTACTTGCCCATGTAGAACGCCCGGGAGATCCTGACCTTGTGCACCGGCGTCTCGCAGACCTGGCGCTCCTTCTCGCCCGGGGGCGAGCCCATCATGAACTCACCGGCCGGCACCAGCACCAGCTCCATCTTCACCTTACCGCCGAGGTCCAGTTGCAGGCTCTGCGGCGAGGGCCCTTCCGCAGCCGCCGCGCCGCCGGGTCCGACGCCCGTCGCCGCCAAGACCGCCGCCAACGCAGCCCAGATGCCTCTTGCACACATGGCCATTCCCTTCCATCAAGCCCCGCCGTCCAGCCCAACCCGCGCGCCGACGGACGGCTTGGGATGACCGCCGGTCCGCACCGCCCAACGCCCCGGTCGGGCCCGGCAGCGCCGCAGGCCCGTCAGAACACCTCCAGGTTCGCCAGGGCTCGCGGATGAGTCAGCCTCAACTCAAGCACCATCCACCCCCCGCCACGACGAACCCAGCGGAGCTGCCACGCCAGCCGGCGGGTCAGCCCGTCCGGCGGGACGACATCCGTCACCACGATACTGTCGGCCTGGTTGCCGCGCACCCTGGTCTGAACCGTGCGGACGACGACCGACTGGAGCGGATAATCCCCCAGCACCCCAGCCGCCAGGGAAACCAGTTCCTTCCTGTCCAGCGGCGGCCGGGCCGGCCGGACGACCCGGCAGGCCACGTCGAGCCGACTGGCGGCCGCGACCACGTCGCCGGCCTCCACCTGTCGGGCCACCTGCCTGACGATGCCCTCGATTCGCTCCGCCTCGGTCTCGACCAAATGGGCCGACAGCGCCACCAGGCCGGCCAGCACGACCGGCCCGGCCGCCACCCTGGCCCAGGACCAGCTTCGCCGCCAGGCCAGGCCCAGCAGGAAGATGAATTCTACCAGCCCCAGCGCCACATACAGCGGCCAGGGTCGTTCGAACAGCAAGCGGACGACCGTCTCCATGCCCCGGAGTTTAGCCCGCCGACCGGGACCGTCCATACGATATCGCCCGGTGGCGAGCAGCCGGCGGCTACCGGCCGGTGGCCTCCGGCTCGGCGGAACCGGCTGCGGGTCGGTCGGGCCGGGGCCGGCGGGCGGCCGTCCTGCGGTTAGTCAATACTACCTAAAGTTTTGCGCGCACGGCGAACGATAACAGCCTTAAGAAGGCAGGCCATGGCCAAGGGCGAAGGCAAAAAGCTGATGAAGATCAGCGAAGCCGCCCGCGCCGCCGGGGTGTCCAAGCAGACGGTGGAGTACTACGTCATGCTGGGTCTGGTCAATCCCATCACCCCGCCCGGGACGCGCAGGCGGCTGTTCGACGAGAAGCTCATCAAGCGCATCCGTCTCATTCACGAACTGAACGAGACCGGCTACACCCTCCGCGAGATAGGCCGGACCTGGCTGAAGAACCGCTGAGCACACCACTGCCGCATCCCCCAAGGACAACCCGCCACAGCGTCTGTCGATCGCGCATTGGGGACCGCAGATTCGCCGAAAGGCCTGCCGCTGGTTGCAGAGCCCAACTGGTGGAACGTTCTGTCCGCGCCGGACCGCCGAAATGGCAAGCCGCACTGCGACGTGGCGCCCTGACAAGTGCCGAATGCCCAATGCCCAACGCCTCGCGCCCGGTGTCCCGTGCCCGATGCCAAGATTGACCCCCACCACAGCGGAAGCTAACCTGGGGTTTGTCAGGAGGCTCGCCGTGGCGGCGGAGCGAAACAAGAGGATATCGGCCTACGAGAAGGTCCTCCAGATCACCCGCGACATGGTCGCCACGGTCAATCTGGACGAGCTGCTGTCCGTGATCCTGACGCGCTCGGTGGAGCTGCTGGAGGCCGAGCGCGCCACGCTGTTCCTCCACGACGCCGAGGCCGGCCAGTTCGTCAGTCGAATCGCCCACGGCACCGACGAGATCCGCATCCCCGCCGACGAGGGCATCGCCGGGGCGGCCGCCCGGAGCCGAGAGGTCCTGAACATCCCCGATGCGTACGCCGACGGGCGCTTCAATCGCGAGGTGGACCGCCGCACCGGGTTCCGCACACGCAACATCCTGGCCGTGCCGCTGCTGGACCACTCCGGGCAACTGGTGGGCGTCCTGGAGGTGCTGAACAAGCGTCGCGGGGGCTTCAGCGACGAGGATGTGGTGCTGGCCGAGACGCTGGGCGCCCAGGCGGGGGTGGCGCTCCAGCGGGCCCGGCTGTTGGAGCACTACGTTGAGAAGCAGCGGATGGAACAGGCCCTGGCCATCGCCCGCGACATCCAGCGCGGCCAGCTCCCGCGGGCCGACCCACAGGTAGAGGGCTTCGATGTGGCCGGGACCACCTGGCCGGCGGACGAGACCGGCGGGGACATCTACGACTTCCTGGACCTCGGCGCCGGGCGAACCAGCCTGATGCTCGCGGACGCCACCGGCCACGGCATCGGTCCGGCACTGGTGATAGTCGAGGCCCGGGCCATGATCCGCGCCCTGACCAGCCACCAGAGCACCGCCGGGCCGACGGACCTGTCGGCGGTGCTGTGTCAGGTCAACGACCTGCTCGTCCGCGACCTTGATGAGATGCGCTTCGTGACCTGCTTCTTCGGCCTGCTGGACTCGGCGGACGGATCGGTGCGATACGTCTCTGCGGGCCAGGGGCCGATCCTCTTTTACGACCGCGCCGCTGACGAGTTCGAGGAACTGCCCGCGACCGACCTGCCGCTGGGGGTGCTGGAGCACTGCCAGTTCAGTGAGCAAGTCGAGCGCGTGCTGAAGACAGGCGACGTGCTGGCCGTGCTGACGGACGGGTTCTTCGAGGCCACCAACGACAGGGACGAGCAGTTCGGGATGCAGCGGGTACGGGAGGTCATACGCGGCAAGCGCGACCTGCCTGCCAGCCGGATCGTCGCCGAGCTGCGAGCGGCCGTGGATGACTTCACCGGCCCGATGCCCCAGGCCGACGACCTGACGGCCATTGTGATCAAACGGAAGTGAGGGGCGCAAACGGGGATTCGCGCCGGAGGCCTTCCGACGGGCGAGCCGTCTTGGTGATCGCGGATGTGCCGGACGGCGAGCGACCGGTTGCCAGGACCATCACTGGCAGGACGTATCCCTACCGGGCCGCGCAAAACGACAAGGCCTGCAACGAACAGAAACACCCCCGCCCAACGAATGCCGAATGCCCAATGCCTCGTGCCTGGTGGCTCATGCCTTGTGCCTGCCACCTGGTGTTTGGAACGAGCGCCCCATCTTGCCCAGTCGGCATGACCCATTCATCTTTCCAGAATGCCCTCTCCGGCGAGACCGGCAGGCGGTGAAAGTCCTCCTCGGGCGGCCCGCGGCGGCAAGCGTATCGTAGCCTCACCAGTGGAATCGGGCTCGGGGCGCCGCGATGCGAAGGGCGAGGCCTTGAAGAGAGTGAAACTGGTGGCGGGCGCGGGTGAGATCATTCGCTCCGTGGGGATCTCGGCGCTGGCGATCGCCCTGGCAGTCTATGCCATGGTGCTTCAGGAGCGGAACCTGGCGGTGGCGATGCTGGGCGGGACCGTCCTGCTGATCGCGACCTCGACCATGCTCCAGGTCAGCCGGGCCGTCCGGCAACTCCATCGACAGCACCAGACCGCCCGGCGGGCCGCCATGCGGGCTGAGCGGCACTACTTCAAGGTGCTACGGCGGATCGTTTTGGCGGTGGAGCACCGCGAGCCCTACACCCGCGGCCGGAGCCGGCGAATCGCCTTCCTGGCCCGGCGAATCGCCGAGACCATGGGACTGAACCGGACCCAGTGCCGGCTACTGGGACTGGTGGCACAGATTCACGACATCGGCCTGCTGGCGGTGCCGGACCGCATCCTCAACAAGCCCGGCCGACTGGGCCGGGAGGAGTTCCGCAGCGTCCGCAAGCACCCCGAGACGTCCTACCGCATCCTGGAGCCGCTGACCTTCCTGGGCGAGGTCCTTCCGGCCGTCCGCTACCACCACGAGCGCATGAACGGCAGCGGATATCCCTTCGGCCAGCAGCAGGACGAGATCCCCCTCATCGCCCGCATCCTGGCGGTGGCCGACGCCTTTGATGCCATGACGCACGACCGGCCGCACCGGCCCGCCTTGCCGCCGGTGGAGGCGCTCAACGAGCTTCGGCGGTGCAGCCCGGCGGGCTACGACCCGGAGTGCGTGGCCGCCCTGGAGAAGGTCCTCAACGCCCGCCACCTGCGGGCCGCCCATCGTGCCAGCACGGTCCCCAAACATCCGGATTCACCCCGGCCCCGGCAGACACCTTCGACGGCAAGGCTGGCGACCAGCTAACACGAGCCTGCCAAGCTGGCCACTAGAAGATCAATCCCCCAGCAGGAGGCGCGGGCCTGCGGTGACGAGGACACCACCTACACATCACTCGGGGCATCAGAAGCAACAGCGACACACCACACCGCGAACAAGCCCGCACACCTCAGGACTTGTCCTTGGCATCCTTCGGCGGGGTGCGTCTTTCCCTACGGTTTGCCAGGGATTCAACAATGGGGCCCTGCCCCTGACCTAGCTGTCCGGCAGCTTCCTTCTCCCTGCGGATGGCCTCGTACACTTCCTTTCGGTGGACGGCTATGTGGGGTGGCGCGGTGATTCCGAGGCGAACCTTGTCGCCCCGGATGTCCACGATGGTGATCTCGACGTCGTCCCCGATCATTATCGTCTCGTCACGTTGTCTTGAGAGCACGAGCATATGGCGCTCCTTCGCCTGGGAGGAAATCGGCCAGCCCGGACTGCCCGCGGCCGGCCGCGCCTCCAGGCTCAACGCCGAATCACACTGCTCTTGCAGCCTTCTCAGTTCAGCTTAGTTAATTGTATCGGCGCCTGGAGAGCGGCCGGCCAGTTATTGGTCAGCAAAATCTTGGCACGCCGCCATCAAGCCCACAGACCCACTTGGCCCCGGTAGTATAGGCCGGAGCCAGCCGGAGACAAGCTGCGACCGAGACAACTGGGCCTGCACGCAATGCGTACGACGGACACGGCTTAGGCCCGGGCCTTGTCGCCCTGGCCGCCGCCGGCACGCCGTCAAGGGCAGCTCCTGCCGGCCGGATGCAGCGCCCGCACCGTGCCGAGTATCCGAGGGCCTCCGGGGCGAGCCGCGGATTTTGGACGCCGGCCTGGCCGCGGCGCAACACTTCGCCGGCCCAGCCGGCCTCCGCAGCCGGCCGCCCCAGGTTCCTCTCGAGGCCCTGGAAGTAAAGCACCCGCGGTCCCGCGGACCCGATATACTATGCATGGAACAAGCCCATGGTGCGACCTGCGACAATGTGCGACGCGGACGCCGTGCACCAGCTCGTGAACTACTACGCCGAGCAGGGGCTGATGCTGCACCGAAGTCTGGAGAGCATCTACGAGTCTTTGCGGGACTTCCTGGTCTGCTGCCGGGACGGGCGGGTGGTCGGCTGCGTGGCCCTGCGCCTGTATTGGCGGGACCTGGCCGAGATCCGCTCGCTGGCGGTCTCCCGCGAGCACAGGGGCAGGGGGATCGGGCGGGAACTGCTGCTGGGCGCGGTCCAGGAGGCCAGGAATCTCTGCCTTCCGCGCGTCTTCGCCCTGACTTACGAGCCGGCGTTTTTCGAGAAGTTCGGCTTCCGCACGGTGGACAAGGACGCCCTGCCGCCGAAGGTGTGGCGTGACTGCATCCACTGCCCCAAGGCCGACGCATGCGATGAGGTCGCGGTAATACTGGAACTGTAGTAGGCTCTCGCCTACAGGGACAGGACGAGCGAGGCACAATGGCTGACGCCAGCAGACCCATCATCGAGCTGGATCGCGTGTACAAGGCCTTCAACGGGCTGAGGGTGCTTGACGGCCTGGACCTGGCCATCGAACGTGGACGGACGACGGTGGTCATCGGGCCCAGCGGGTGCGGCAAGACGGTGCTGCTGAAACACCTGGTCGGGCTGCTGAAACCGGACAGCGGGCGGGTGATCTTCGACGGCGTGGACATCACCGGCTTCTCGGAGCGCCAATTAGTGCCCATTCGCCGGCGGGTGGGTTTTCTCTTTCAGTCCAACGCCCTCTTCGACTCCATGACCGTGGCCGAGAACATCTATTTCCCGATGGTCGAGGGCGGCGTGCGCTCGGCTGAGCGCCTGGAGCAGCGCTGCCGGGAGGTCCTTCACCTGGTAGGTCTGGACGGGCTTCAAGACCGCATGCCCGAAGAGCTCTCCGGCGGACAGCGCAAACGCGTTGCCCTGGCCAGGGCCATCGCCCTGGCACCCGAGGTCATCCTGTACGATGAGCCCACCACCGGGCTGGACCCCATCCGGGCGGACCTCATCAACGAGTTGATCCTGAAACTCCAGGCCGAGCTGAAGACCACGGCCCTGGTGGTCACGCACGACATGAATTCCGCACGCAAGGTGGGCGACCGTATCGTCATGCTGCACCATGGCAGGGTGCTGGTCGATACCACGCCCGAAGGACTCGCCCAGGTCAAGGACGAAACGGTGGTGCGCTTCGTGGAGGGCCGGGCCACACAGGCCGAGCTGGACGAACTGACCTACAGCAGGGGACT
>MVCS01000070.1 GCA_002049885.1 Planctomycetales bacterium 4484_123
AAGTTCGACGGCGGCCATGGCCCCATCTATCCCGACACCTAGTGCCAGCGCCGCTATGCAAACAACAACCCATTTCCCCTTCATCACTTTGCTCCTTTGCTGCTTGGTACCCTATTGCTGCCCACCATGGGCAGCCAATCGCTCCTACGACGGCGGTGGCGCAGTAGACAAAGACCCCGTACTATCGGCGCCTGCCGACGCTCTCAGGCTATTGAGCGGACCTGACCTAGGATATGGAGCCCGGCCCGAGCAGGTGAGTATGCTATCGGCCTATCCTGATGTGTCAAGAGGTTCTAGAATGGAAAAAGAGAAAAAAAACGGTTCGCTTCCAACGGCACCGGGGAAACAGGCGACAGTAAGGTCAGCACCTGGTGCTGATATACAGGGAAGGGCGTAGTGATGAAGGTCATCTCTACCGGCCGTGGGCGGTGCGGAGTTTTGTCAGGATATCGTGGGCCAGGCGGTGGCTCTTGAGTGCGTCGCGGGCGCTGTTGATGGGCTCGGAGCGGTCGCGCAGGGCGTCCAGGAAGTGGCGAATCTCCTCGGCGAAGCCGTAGCGGTGTTCTGCCTGGGCATACCAGGTATCGTGACCGTGGCGGTAGGTGAGTTCCCTGGCGGCCTGGTATAGCCTCGCCCGCTGGGGGGCGAGCACGTGGAAGGTGAAGTTCTCGCCGTGGATTTCCAGCTCGTCCTTGCGCCAGCCGAAGTGCCGGGAGGTCTCGAATACGCCCAGGGCGCCGCTGTCGAAGCGAATGATCGCGGCCCCGGCGATCTCCTCGGCCGAGGCCGCGGCGGAGGCGAAGCGGTACTTGCGGCAGAGGGCCTGGCGGCGTTCGGCCCGCGGCTCGACCAGCACAGCCGGCTCCACGTCCTCCATCGCCGCCAATACCGGCAGATAGACCTTGCGGGCCATCTGTCCGGCGCCGACCACCACTGCTCGGAGCATTTCCCAGCCCGTTCAGGACCAATCGCCCCGCGGGCGCCCGCCGGTTCCTTGCCGTCGCTGGCCCTATCCCGGCCGGCGGGCCCGGCGGATCGCCTCCGAAACGGCCTCCAAGACCTCTTGGGGGTGGGCCACGGCGTTCCAGGTCACGGCCTCGGCCATGTCGCCTCCGGGCAGGCAGCAGATGCTGCCTATGCCGACCAGTCGCTCGGCCAGTGAAGGCACGGCCTCGGCGCGGGCGACCTGCGAGAGGGCTGCGGCTGAGACCTCCACCCGCAGCAGGCCGCGGACGGAAATCACTCGGAGATTGGTCAGCACGTAGGTCCGCCCCACCCACTGCCAGCAGGCCGCCACCAGTCGGCCCAGGGCCACCGCCGCACAGAGCGGCAGCACGGCCTGCTCGGCGGTATAGGGCCGGTATCGGCCCAGGAGGTATCCGGCCGCAGCCACCGCGCCGGCGGCCGCCAGCACCGGCAGCGAGGCGGTCAGCACGAACCATCCGCTGGGCTTGAGTGCCAGGATGATGATCTCGCTGTCGCCCAGGAGATTGGCCGGCACCAGGTGGGCGGGCAGCTCGGCCTGGGAGGTGGGTTCGGCGGAGGGGCTCACGAGGTTCCCTCCTCGCTGCGCTTCAGGGCCACCACGTCGGGCAGGTTGCGATATCGCCCGTCGTAGTCCAGCCCGTAGCCCACGACGAAGACGTCGGGGATGTCGAAGCCCACGAAGTCCGGTCTCGGCCCGGCCGGCTCGTCGTCGCGGCGCTTCCGCAGCAGGACGCAAGTGCGGCAACTGTTCGGGCCATGGCGTGCCACCCGCTCCATCACGGCCGCCAGGGTGGCCCCGGTATCGTAGATGTCATCGACGATCAGCACCCGCCGGCCGGCGAGGTCGGTGTGGATGCCCCGGTGGACCTCCAGCGGGCCGGCGGTGACGGCCCTGCCGCGGTAGCTCCGCACTCCCACCGTCACCAGCACGAGGGGCATGGGCAGGCGGCGCACCAGGTCGGCCAGGAAGATGAGGGCCCCGTCCAGGATGGCCACGACGGTCAGCTCCTGGGGGCCACAGTCGCTGGCTATCTCCTGTGCGAGCTCCGCCACGCGCCTGCTGATCTGGCCGCGCGAGACGATGACGGTGGACGGGTCCGCCGGCTCTCTGGGCGGGGTCGATCGCATGGCGATATGGTAGCGGCACGGCTGGGGCGTTTCAACGAACCCGGGCGGCCGGCCGCCCGCCATCACTTGTCCGGGGACGCCCGTGCTCGTATAATAAAATGGAGCTGGGCTATTTGTTGGGTGCGCTTCGGAAAGGATGCCCATGACAGCTACGAAGATCTGGCTGCGAGTGAAGCGTGCGAACTTGATCGGAGCATTCACCCTGGTGGAGCTGCTGATGGTGGTGGCCATCATCGGCCTGTTGGTGACCATCGTGATGCCCGCGCTGGGGCACGCCCGGGACTTCGCTCGCCGCATCCAGTGCGTCTCGCAGCTTCGCAACCTGGGCCAGGGCGAGAGCATGTACGTCGCGGCCTACAACTCCTACCCCCATCACTGCCCCTGGCCGCACGTGCGGGAAATGCCGCCCGGCAACATCCGGTACGCGGACAACAACGAGTTCGCCTGGGAGTTCTACGGGTGGCCGAAGATCTACGGCATCCTGGAGGTCATGGGCATTCGCGGGGGCAGGATGACCACCTGGGGCGTGAGCCACTACGACAGCCCGGTCGCGGGCATCTGGCAGGGCGCGCTGTGCCCGGCGATGGATGTCGCCGCCATCCTGGACGCCGCCAACCGCGCGGGCAAGTGGGGCACCGTCTACAATGGCAAGGGCAACACGCTGTACTGGGTCTGGCTGAACAAGTGGTCCTGCGGGTATCAGTGGAACCCCAACCTCCGGGCCAGGTATCCCGGCCAGACAGATTACTACGGCATCAAGTGCCCGGGGAGGTATCCGCCCACGCTGTATCCGGAGTACGACTGGGACATGTGGCAGTGGGCCACCGGTTACATGTCCACGCCCAGCGGCACCTACTACGCACAGGCGATCCATCCCAGGGAGTTGACCAACCCGGCGGTCACCGCCGAGGCCTGGGACACCTGGGACCTCGACAGTGCTCCCAACATCGACTGGCTCGGCGGGTCCGGGCCGCAGCGCAGGGGACCGCTGACCCCGGGCTGGCACCTCGGGCCGTTGCAGGGCGGCGGGACAGCGATCCTCAACGGCGGCCGGCACAAGGGGCCGGGACCCATCCTGTATGCCGACGGCCATGTGGCCTGCGACGCCACCAAGCCCGTGAACCTGCCGGAGCTGGGGTTCGACCCCGTGGCTTACGCCGGCATCAGGGCCTACACCTGGGATGACTGGTCCGAGGCCTACGGCACCATGTGGCACCTGTTCCCCAGGCCCCCGGCGGAAGGGAGATGACGCGATGAGTCTTCGCCATGGCACCATCATGGTCGTGCTGTTGCTGGCAGGCCTGTGCGGGTGCAAGGGCAAGGCCAAGGAGATGAGCGATTACCCTTATTACCTTTCCGTCCTCGAGGAGCGATGGGAGACCGCCGTTCAGGACGCCCGCTCAGGCCGTCCCAACGTGGGCATCAGCATCGTGCTGCTAAAGGACATGGAGGGGGCCATCCTCACCATGAAGCGCAGCTACAAGGGTCCCAACCGCGAGGCCGCCATCGCCAAGCTCGAACAGCTCGCCCGCGAGCTCCGCGCCGAGTTCAACAAGGAAATCAACCTCGCCACGGTGGACCTGAAGCTGCGGCCAGGTTACACGGAGAAGGATGTCGGCGCGACCATCGAGAAGTTCTATCCGCGGTACCGCGCCTTCGCCGAGATGGTCAAGGAGTAGCTCTCAGGGGGCGACTTGCCGCCAGGGCCCGCACGGGCCGGCACGGCTTTGCCGCCACTGGCTGAGGCATGTCCTGAAGGCGGTCGCCGAGTCGCCACTGCCGGCCGGGCCCATGTCTCATCCCTGTCCGCCGGGGCGGGGTCGGGGAGAATTCTGGACAAACGCCGCGGGCATGGTATTGATAGCATCGTTGTGCTTCGTTCCCGCGGTTCTGGAAAGGCATGTAGGACATGAGCGAAGAGCACGTCTGGACGCACGAGGAGTTGGCTGAGGACCTGCGCACGAGCTGCCGGGTCAAGGCGGGCGACATCCTGATTCTGCATTCCTCCCAGCACGCCATCGGTCGGGTGGAGGGTGGAGTGGTCACCACGGTGCGAGTGCTGAAGGAGGTCATCACGCCGGAGGGCACCCTGCTGCTGCCGGTGTTCTCCTCGCCCACGAAGGACGGGGTCTTCAAGATCCGGCGGACCCCCAGCCGGGTGGGCCTGGTCACCGAGGCTTTCCGTCGTTCGGCCGATGTCAAGCGCAGCCGGCATCCCACCCACTCCGTGGCGGCCTGGGGCAAGCGCCGGGACGAGTTCCTGGCCGGGCATGAGTGGACCAGCGCCCTTGGGCCGGGCAGCCCCTTCCACCGCGCCGCCGACGCCGGGGCCGACGTGTTGATGATCGGTTGTACCATGACCACGCTGAGCCTCATCCACGTCGCCGAGGCGCTCGCCCGCGTGCCCTACCTGGGGAAGGTCTTCTATCCCGGCTACAACCGCCCCCTCACGCTGGTGGACGAGGATGGCAGCACCATGGAATTCACCCCCAGGGACAGCCCCACCGATTCCATCGCCTTCATCAAGGTCCAGGAGGCGATGGAGGCCCAGGGCAAGATCCATCACTGCAAGGTCGGCGACGCCGAGTGTCTCAAGTTCAACGCCTTGGAGGTGCTGAACCTGGCGGTCCAGATGTGTCGGGCCGACCCGGCCGTGCTGCTGTGCGAGAACCCGCGATGCCCGGTCTGCCCGGAGGCCCGGCGGATCTGCCAAGAGGCGCTCAAGCGATAGGCTGGCCGGCGGGTGCCCAAGGCCGTGAACGGGGCGGGCTGGGCGGTGGGGCGGCAGGCTCGCCGCTGGTCAGGGCAGTTGGCCTGGGGAAATCGTCCCTGGCCCATTATAATGACGGCAGGCGTGGAACGCCCACCGTGGGAAGAGCAGGCCGGCATGTTCCAGAGGCGCGACGACGACTGGCACGCGGGGAGCCCCAGCGGCGCGCAGTACAGTTTGCCGTCGCCGGACCTCGCTTGGGCCGCGACCTGGCGGCGCGGCTCGGCCGGAGGGCAAGCCTTTCGCTCGCCCGTTGGTGGCCCGCTGCCTTGGCGCTTCCGAAGCTTTGCCCCCGTAGGGGCGGTCGTCAGCATCAACGGCAACGAGCACACCCGCTGCCTGCTGGGCGGGGCATTGCTGCAGCGCCGGCCCATCGGGTTGCTCCGCTCGATGGACATCCAGTTGTCGGCATTCTCCAGCCAGTTCCTGGCCTTCAGTTTCACCATCGTGATGTGCCGGCGCCATGACGGGAGAGCATGAGGTACCGGGCATTGGCCGCATCGATCCCGGCAGCGGGATGAGGCTGATTGAGGTCGGCGGCGATGGCCGATTCCACGCTGGCCGGGACGGCGTCCGGGCCATCTATCTCACCGGCGACGAGAAGGTCGAGTTCATCACCTACGCCGACCATACCCTCGCCTACGTCCGCAGCGCCATGGGGCACCCGGCCATCTATCCGCTCCCCCCGGCCGGCATCGAAAAGCCCGTCGAGGCGGTGCTGATGGACCTGGACGGCACCTCCGTCCGCTCCGAGCCGTTCTGGATGTGGACTATTCAGTCCACCATCGCCGAGCTGATGGGCAAGCCGGGCTTCGAGCTTGAAGACGCCGACGTGCCGCACGTCTCCGGTCACAGCGTCAGCGAGCACCTCCAGTATTGCATCGACAAGTACTCTCCGGACCGGAGCGTGGAGGAGGCCCGGCGGATCTACTTCCGCATCGCTCGGCGCGAGATGCAGGCGATCCTGGACGGCGGCGGCCGGGCCGATGCGTTCGTGCCGGCCCCGGGCCTCAAGGAGTTCCTGCTGGCCCTCAAGGACCGCGGCATCAAGGTGGCGCTGGTTACCAGCGGGCTGCACGAGAAGGCCTGGCCGGAGATAACTGCGGCCTTCCGGGTGATGGGATTGGGCGATCCCCTGGAGTTCTACGACGCCATCGTCACCGCCGGGTCGGCCATTCGCCCCGGCCAGGCCGGCACGCTGGGGGAACTGGAGGCCAAGCCGCACCCGTGGCTGTACGCCGAGGCGGCTCGGGTGGGGCTGGGCATCGCCCCGGCCAGCCGGGCCCACTGCATCGGTCTGGAGGACAGTGCCGCCGGCGTCGTGGCCATCCGCCTGGCCGGCTTTGCGGCCATCGGCATAGAGGGCGGCAACATCCGTGCCGCCGGCGTCGAGCCGCTCCTGCGTACCATGAAGGCTTCCCTTCTCGACGTGCTGGAGATGTTGAGATAGACCGGCCGGGTGGCCCCGGGCAAGACTGGGCCGTGGCGTTCGTGGCGGGGCTGGGTAGGGTGTGCGGCTTCGCGGCACGTGCGGTCCAGCGGCGCAGCGTTCATGCGAGCCTGCTCGCCGGGCCGTCCGGAACGACAAAAACATCCGCGACAATCGCGTGACCTTGGTAAACTGCCGGCACACGGTGCCTTCCGTGCCCATCGTTCGGAAGACTCACGATGCATTCGGAGGTATCGCCTATGTTCAGCTCCAGAGTCGCCCTGGTGGTTGCAGCGGCGGGCGTCATGTTTGCCGCGTCGGCGGCCCGGGCCGCAGAACCTCGGGAATGGGATGACACCGCCGTGGCCAAGGCCATCGAACGGGGAAGGCAGTGGTTGTGGTCGCAGTGGAACGAGGCCGAGGGCCACTGGCCGGAACGCTACGGGCGGCGGGGCGCGTACGTGGACGGCCCCGGTGGATGCAACTACGGCGGCGTCACCAGTCTGTGCCTGTACGCAATCCTGGCCGCCGGTGAAAGCCCACAGGACCCCAGGGTCGAGAAGACGCTGCGGTGGCTCAGCAAGGTGCCGATGCACGGTGTGTACGCCCGGGGCATGCGGGCAAACGTCTGGGGCATGCTTGGTCGGGAGAGCAAGTACCGCAAGTTCCTCATCCGGGACGTCCGCT
>MVCS01000071.1 GCA_002049885.1 Planctomycetales bacterium 4484_123
AGCACCGCCAGCAGGTGCCGGCCGGGAAGCAAAAATGAGCCCACCGCCGCCGTCAGCAGCCACACCAGCAGGCACGCCCGCAGCAGGTCGGCCCACTCGCTGATGATGGTGGCGGTGCGCCGGGGCCGGTACAGCTCGCAGCGGCTGAAGACCAGTGGAGTGAGCACCAGGACCAGCGCCAGCAGCGCCGGCCACTGCCGGGCGGCCTGCTGGCCCGGCAGCCAGCCGGCCGCGGCCGCCAGGCCGTATGAGCCCGCCCCTGCCGCCGCCGTGACCGCCAGGTCGGCCAGGGCAAACAAGGCCAGCATCAATTGATTGTGCTGCTTGACCATGGCAGCGGAAGGCCTCGCTCTCTCAGCAGCGGCGCCACCGCCTCGGTGAAACCTTCGGCAAACCGCTGGGGGCTGAACCGGCACGCCCAGGCGTGCATCGCACCGGGCTCGAAACGATCCCGTATCTGCTCCAGCCGGCGAATGGCCTCGGCGAGGGCCTCAGCCGACTGCGGACGGTACAGCAGCCCGGTGGGATTGTCCACGTCCGCCCGGGCTGCGTCGCGAACGGTCTGACAAGCTCCGCCGGCGGCGTAGGCGATCACCGGGGCACCGCAGGAGGTGGCTTCCACCGCGGCGATGCCGAAGTCTTCCTCAGCCGGCATGAGCAGGGCCCTGCACCGCCGGTACAGGTCGCGCAGGACGTGGCGGTCCACCCAGCCCAGCACCTCCAGCCGGTCCCCGGCCTCTCGGCGCCAGGCCCTGCCGGCCGGCGGGGCACCTACGATTTTCAAGGCCCGGCCGGCCAGCCGGCAGGCGGCCACGGCCTGGTCGATGCGCTTGTACGGCGCCCGGTGGGACACGGCCAGGTAGAATTCCTCCCGCCGGGCGCGGCCGTCGGGGGCAAAGTAGTCGGTGTCCACGGGCGGATGCACGACCACGGCATCCCGGCCGTAGTAGCGGCGGATGCGTTCGGCCACGGCGGCGCTGTTGGCCACGAACAGGTCCACCCGGCCTGCCATCCGCCGGTCCCACGCCCGCAGGTAGCCGGCCAGTGCCCGCAGGGCCGCCCCGCCCAGTGGGCCGATGGAGCGGGCATACAGCCTGAGGGCCGACCAGGCATAGCGCATGGGCGTATGGCAGTAGCAGACGTGCACCTGCCCTGACCGCCGGCCGCCGAAGCCGTTCGCCACGCAGTGGCTGGAGGTGATGACGATGTCGTAGCGGCTCAGGTCGAGCCACTCGGCGGCCAGGGGCATGGCCGGCAGCAGCAGCCGGTAGTAGCGGCTCACGCCGGGCAGGTCGTTGAGGAAGCTGCTCCGCACCCGCCGCCGCTCGATGAGTTCGCAGGTGCTGCCCGGGCGGTGGATGAGGCAGTACAGGTCGGCCCCCGGCAGCAGGCGGCAGAGGGCCTCCAGCACCTTCTCCCCGCCGCGCATGCCCGTCAGCCAGTCGTGAACCAGCGCCACCGCCGGGCGCGATCCAGCCCTGCCGTTCATCGGCGTGATTGTAGTGGCACCGGCGGGCAGGGGCAACAGGCCATAAATGCCGTTGACCGTTCGGACGATACATGATAAGAACGTCAAACGAGGCGCGGGGCCGTAGCGCAGTTGGGAGCGCGTCTGCATGGCATGCAGAAGGTCACGGGTTCGAGTCCCGTCGGCTCCAGTGGTTCTCGCCTGAGTCGCGGAGAAAGCCGTACCACGCGTTCGAAGCCCACGGGTAGAAACCCGTGGGCTTGTTCGTCCGTGGCACCTGGTCGTGACGGGGCGGCGCTCTTGATCCTTCTCTTGTCCCGCTCTTGTCGTTTGCCCCACAATGGTGCGGCATGAGGCTCCTGATCAATGGCCGGGCGTTGAGGCAGTCTCCGGTCACCGGCGTACAGCGTTACGCCCGCAACATGGTGGCGTGGCTGGCCCGGCTGGGGGTGGCCTTCGACGTGGCCGGCCCGGCCGGCCGCTTGAGGTTCAGCGGGCACTTGTGGGAGCAGTGGACGCTGCCGGCGATGGCGGGCGGCTATGACGTGCTCTTCTGCCCGGCCAATCTCGCGCCGCTGCGCCCGTCGGGCAGGGCCCGTGTGGTGGTCACGCTGCACTCGGTGGCCTTCGCGGCCGTGCCCGATGCCTATCGTTGGCGGTTCCGCCGTTACTACCGCTGGATGGTGCCGCGGGTGCTGGACAGGGCCGCGGCGGTCATCACCGTCTCCCATGCCGAGCGGAGCCGCATCGTGGAGCTCTATCCGCAGGCGGCGGCGAAGCTGACCGTGGTCCATCACGGCGTGGACGAGGAGCTCTTCCATCCGGGGCGGCAGGAGCCGGCCCGGCCCTATGTGCTGTTCGTGGGCCCGGCCGGCGGGCTGAAGAACCTCTCGCTGGCCCTTGCCGCGATGGAGCGGATTTCGCCGAGGGTTCCGCACCGGCTGGTGGTGGTCGGCGGGCCTTCAGCGGTGCTGACTGGCGGGCGGCGCTGGCCGGAGGTGCCGGCGGCGCTGCGGCGCCGGGTGGACTTCGCCGGCCCCATCGCGGATACTTCTCGCCTGGCCGAGGTTTATGCCGGCGCCGACGCGCTGTTGCTGCCGTCGCGATACGAGAGTTTCGGCCTGCCGGCGCTGGAGGCGATGGCCTGCGGCACGGTGGTGGTGTGCTCGGATTTGCCGGCCCTGGCCGAGCTGCTGGGTCCGGCTGGCGTGCGCGTGGGGCGGGATGACCCCCAGGCGTGGGCCGAGGCGCTGGAGTCGGTGTTGGCCGATCCGGTCCGGCGAGAGGCCCTGGCGGCGAAGTCGCTGGGCCGGGCGGCGGAGTTCTGCTGGCGGCGCTGTGCCGAGCGGACCCTTGAGGTGCTGCGAAGGGCGGCGGAGTCGTGAGAGGCCTGCAATATCATCTCGACCTGATTTACGAGCTGACCAAGAAAGAGCTCAAGGTCCGTTACAAGAACTCCGCGTTGGGCTACCTCTGGAGCGTGCTGAACCCCTTGGCCATGGCGGGTGTGTTTTACGTGGGGCTGGGCCTGATCATCGGCGTGCGCGTGCCCAGGGGGGAGGATTACCCGTTCTGGCTTCTGCTGATCTGCGGGCTGTTTCCCTGGCAGTGGTTCTCCAACAGCGTCAACGCCTGCACCAACGTGTACATCGGCAACGCCAATCTCATCCGCAAGGTGGCCTTCCGCCGGGAGGTGCTGCCGCTGGCGACGGTGCTGAACGACCTGGTGCACTTCGCCGTCTCCATCCCGGTCATAGTCCTGTTCCTGCTGCTGGCGCGTCACCGGCCGACGCTGGCGTGGCTGTACGGGCTGCCGCTGCTGGTGCTGGCGCAGTTCGTCATGACCTATTCTCTCAGCCTGGTCACCGGGGCCCTGAACCTCTTCTTCCGCGACCTGGCCAATCTGGTGCAGATCTTCCTCCAGATGCTCTTTTATATGACGCCGATCATCTATTCCCTGAAGTGGAGCCGGATCGCCGCCTTCCGCCACTGGCTGCTGGTCAACCCGCTGGCGTCGTTGATCTCCGGCTGGCAGACGCTCTTCCTGGAGGGCCGGTTCTCGCTGGGCATGTGGCAGTTGGCCATGGGCTACTCGGTGGTGATGCTGGCGGCGGGCATGCTGGTCCATCGGAAGCTGGAAGGAAAGTTCGCGGAGGTCACTTGAGCGCCCCGGCCATCCAATTCGAAAAGGTCACCAAGACCTACACCCTCTGCCAGCACGTTGCCGGCGGCATCAAGACGTTCCTGTTCCACCTGCCGGCGGCCGTTCGGCAATTGCGGAACAACAAGTTCACCGCCCTGGACGAGGTCTCCTTCGAGGTCGCCCGCGGTGAGGCCCTGGGCGTCATCGGCCCCAACGGGGCGGGCAAGAGCACCGCGCTGGCGCTGATAGCGCGGGTGCTGCGCCCCAACGCCGGGCGCATCACCGTGCGCGGGCGGGTGCTGCCGCTGCTGGAGCTGGGGGCGGGCTTTCATCCCGAGCTGACCGGCCGGGAGAACATCATTCTCAACGGCGTGCTCATGGGTCTGCTGCGGCGCGAGGTCCGCGCCAGGTTGGGGCAGATCATAGAGTTCTCGGAGCTGGGCGAGTTCATCGACCAGCCGGTGCGTACCTATTCCAATGGCATGCTGGGCAGGCTGGGCTTTTCAGTGGTAGCCCACCTGGACCCGGAGGTGCTGCTGGTGGACGAGGTGCTGACCGTGGGCGACGCGGCCTTCCAGGCCAAGTGCATGCGGCGGATGCAGGAGTTCCGCCGGCGCGGCGTGACCATGGTGTTCGTCTCCCACGACATGCACGCGGTGCGCGTCATCTGCGAGAGGGCGATGTGGCTGGACCGTGGCCGGGTGCGGATGCTGGACGCTTCGCAGGCCGTCACGGCCAGCTACGAGGCGGCCTTGGCCGGGGGCCAGGCGCGAGGGGAGGTGCCAGCCGATGGCCAGGCGTAGGCGTCGGCGCAGCCGGGCCGACCGGGCCGCCGCTGCGGCCTGCGACGCCTTCGAGCGATGGGCGGCGCGCTACTTCGGGGACGTGCTCCGCAGGAAGGTGCCGGTTCACTACGTGGACGGCCGGCCCAGGACGCTGCGCCACGTCTGGGCCGATGGTTTCTGTCCCGTCATCTACCAGCACCGCGACGAGGCGGAGGCCTTCCTGGCGGTACTGCTGGGCCGGGGGTTGACCGGCACGGCGGTTGAGATCGGCCTGGAGCGCGGCGGCGGGCACATGCTGCTGCGACAGGTCTGCCGGAAGGTCATCTCCGTGGAGCGGTGCACGTACAAGCTGCTGGCCTTCGCCCGACTTGCCCCCGCCGACGGGCGCAGCATCCTCATCTGCGGGGATTCCGCCCAGCGCCGCACGGTGCTGGCCGTGGAGCGCGCCGCCGCCGGGCCGGCGGACGTGCTGTTTATCGACGGCGACCACGGCTACCAGGCGGTGCGCTCCGATTACTTCCTGTACCGCCACCTGGTCCGCCCCGGCGGGGTGGTGGCCTTTCACGACACCGCCGGCCGGTCGGCTGAGCACCGCGACATCGGCATCCTGCTGGCCCAGCTCCGCCGGGGTGAGCTGGACGGCCGGCGGCACGAGCTGTGCGACATCGTGCTGACCGGCACCGGGGTGAGCTACGAGATCGTCACCGGCGCGGAGGGCCCCGAGGCATGAGGCTGCTGCACCGCACCGCCCGCGGCGAGGACCGGCCTGACCTGAGCATCGTGCTGACCGACTGGTCCTGCCGGGAGAGCTTTCACCTGTTGGACTATCTTTCCCGGCAGAGCTGGCCGCGGGAGCGGTACGAGGTGCTGTGGGTGGAGTACTACGACGCCGTGCCGGCCGGCATCGAGCGGCGGATGGCGGAGGCCAGGCGCCGGGGCCGGCCCGCCCCCATCGACGTGCACCTGCTGATGGAGATGGACCGCCGGGTCGTCTATCACAAGCACCTCATGTACAACCTGGGCATCCTGCTGGCCCGGGGGCGGATCGTGTGCATTTGCGACAGCGACGCCATCGTCACCGAGGGCTTCGTGCAGGCCATCGTGGAGGCATTTCGGCGCGACCCGAAGATCGTGCTGCACCTCGACCAGGTCCGCAACGTCAGCCGGCGCTTCTATCCATTTGACTATCCCAGCCCCGAGCGCATCGTGGGCCCCGGCTGCATCAACTGGATCAACGGCCGGCCGGCGGGCCTGTGGGACGATAGCGACCCCCTGCACCGGCGGAACTACGGCGCCTGCATGGCGGCCCCGCGGGCGGACCTCATCGCCATCGGCGGGGCCGACGAGCACATCGACTACCTGGGCCACATCTGCGGGCCGTACGAGATGACCTTCCGCCTCGTCAACGCCGGCAGTCGTGAGCTGTGGCACCAGCGGGAGTGGGTTTATCACGTCTGGCATCCTGGCGAGCGGGGCCGGGGCCAGCCCCTGGGCCCGCACGACGGGCGGCACATGTCCACCACCGCCCTGGAGGCCCGCAGCAGCGGGCGGGTGCTGCCGCTGGTGGAGAACCCGGCCATCCGCCGGCTCCGAACGGCGGGCCCGCAGGCAGAGGCGCCGTTGAATCTTGCCATCGACGCCGAGCGCGTCAGCGGGTGGCATGAGGCCCAGCTCGCCCGGGTGCCTATCCGGCCTCGGCGCGTCGGGGCCCGGTCCGGTCGCCGTCAGGACCTCGGGCCGCGATTGGGGCCGGGCACGAAGCTCAGGCTGGCGGGCATGCTGGCGGGCATGCTGGCCGAGCAGTTGGGCATCAAGTTGCGGATGAGCTTCCGCGTGCGCAAGCCGCGGGCCGGTCGCGGCGCTGGGGCTGGACGCAGCCCGTGGCTCAGGCTGGGCCGGCTGGTGCGGTTCCTGCTCCGTGCCGGCGCCTATGATGCACATCTGATGCGCCAGTGCTGGCGGACGCTGAAGGTCCTTCGCCGGCGGGGCGAGCGCCGGATTTGCTTGTACGGCACGGGGCGGGCGGCTAGGATAATCCGACTCTTGAGTCGCCGGGCCGCGATCGATATCGTGGCGGTCGCCAGTTGTGATGGGTACTGTCCTCCGGGCCAATGGCCCGGCCCGTTGGCTTCTGAGGCCGATCTCGCCCGGCGGGGCGAGCCTGTCGTTATTGCAACATTGGTCAACATCGAGGAAAAGGTCTCCAGCCTGCGGGCCGCGGGCGTAGATGGCTGCCGGGTATGGAGGCTGCAATGAGCCCACGGGCGATGGCATGAACCGACCGGCCCCTAGCGGTGACATGTCTGGCGGCGGGCGTGCCGAGAGCCTGTACCGCACGCTCAGCCTCATCCGTCATTTCGAGCGCAAGATCATTGATGTGTACATGACCGACGTGATGCAGACGCCGGTCCACCTCAGCATCGGTCAGGAGTCGATCGCCGCCGCCCTGTGTGCCAACCTCACCCCCGCGGACCTGAAGATCGGCACGCACCGGTCGCACGCGCTGTTCATCGCCAATGGTGGGAGCCCCA
>MVCS01000007.1 GCA_002049885.1 Planctomycetales bacterium 4484_123
ACAGTCGCGACAGAACTCGCCGCCCAGCTCCGCCCGCTCGGCCTCGATGTCGGCCCGCATCTTCTCGTCCAGCACCGGCGGGTCGGCCTCCAGGGCCAGGAACTGCTCCAGCTCGCTTACTCGCTGGATGCCCCAGATGGGCACCACGTGGTCGAACTGGCGGAAGAAAGGCGAAGGCCGCCGGTATGTTCCTTATCAACCCGCCGCAGAGGGCCTTCATGGCGATCACGCCCACGTCGTGCGCCTGGCACAACTCCACGAAGCGCAGCTCCTGTGGCGACGACAGGGCAGAAAGCGGGAACTGGACGGTGTCGAACAGGCCGGACTCGACGGCCGAGACGGCAACTCTCAGGCGGTGGTCGGTGATGCCCAGGAAGCGGGCCTTGCCACGCTCGCGCGCCTCCAGCAGGCCCGCGTAGGCGGAGTTGGCGTCGTCCGGGTCGGGCAACCCCGGCGGGTTGTGCGGTTGCAGGATATCCACGTGGTCGGTGCGGAGGTTTTTCAGGCTTTCATCGAGCTGGGCCAGGATGGCGGCCCTGTCCCGGCCACCCAGCTTGGTGGCCAGGATGATCTCGCCCCGAACGCCGGCCAGCGCCTAGCCGAGTTTGGTCTCGCTGTCGGTGTAGATCCTGGCCGTATCGAGCGACCGCCGACCGCTATGGACTGGTTACCCTCAAGGGCGTGACCATCCTCCCGACCAAGAACCGCATCGTCATCTGCAGGGAAGGGAATCGACCGTGACAGCGCGAGCGCAAACACTGGCAACGGTCCTGGCCGTCACCTGCATGGCATTGGCAACTCCCCTCAGGGCCGAGATGGTCACGGAGCGCTGGGGTCGCTCCGGCCGATGCCGACACGCGGGCACCGCCGAGTTCCAACTGCTGGCGGGCGGCGAGGTGGTGGTCAAGTTCGACCTCTCGGCCCTGCCAAAGAGGACGAGGATTTACCGCGCCAGGCTGTTGATGACCATTCAGGCCGGCCCGCGCCCGCTGCCGCGCCCGGTGCTCATCCAGCCTGTGACGGCCTCCATCCGCGGCCAGGGCCCGCCGAAGCTCGAGCCGAAGCCCCTGCCCCTGTTGCCGCCGCGGTTCCGCAGCTTCGACGCCACCGACGTGGCGCGGCGATGGGTATCGGGGAAACTGGCCAATCACGGCCTCTGCATTCGCAACGGCCCGCGCGGGCACGACCGCCTGCGGACGTATCTGGAAATCACCTATGAGGGCAGACTGAAGGACCCGCCCCCGCCGGTGGAGGGCCTGCGAGCCTTCCATCGGGCCGGGCAGGTCTTTTTGACCTGGAGGGAGGTCCGTTGCCCCTTCGCTGCAAGGAGGAGGTGAGCTGGGCGGAGATGAAGGCCCTCCAGGCCCGGATGCGCGCCGGCAAGCTGCCGGAGGTGAGCTACCGCATCTACCGGCACAGCAGGCCCATCGACGCCCAGACCATCGCCCAGACCGAGCTGCTGGACGAGGTGCCGCAGCTTTCCGTCTTCGACGAACGCATGATCCAGACCCAGTGGAAGGGCGAGCGGATCAAGAACGTGCGGGTGGCCTCGGCACGGGTGCCGCGGTACTGCGTCCGGGCCAAGGAAGAACTACCCGTGGGCACGGGCGCGTACGTCCGCACCTCCGATACTACACGCCCAACCTGCACGAGGGCGATTTCGGCTACATCGACAAGCTCGCCGGCCCCGACGCCCGCGGCCGGGGCGGGCCGACCGCCAACGCCTGCACGGTGGACATCACCCCCGACGATGCCGGAAGTTCAGACCCGCCCCGGGCCGGAAGTTCAAGTGGACCAACACGCTGCTGTCGGCCGGGGCAGCCGCCCCGGCCGGGCCGGCCAAGGTCGCCCACCCAACCACGCCCGCCTCCCGGGCCGGGAACGAAGGGCTCACCCTCGCCGGGCCGAAGGTCGCCCAGACCGGCACCGCCCGGGCCGACGAGCATGGCCTGGGCACTGCCAAGGGCGTCATCATCACCCTGGGCAGGCACCGTATCGTCATCCGGCGATAGTGGCCGGGCGGGGGCGCCCCTGCCACAAGTAGCGCCATTCCCCGCCTGCCGCAGCCGATTTGACACCCTGGCAGCATGGCCGCTCTGGCATAATCCCGGCTCTCGCCGAGACTTATAACCTGGCACGGCCCTTGCTCCCATCTCTGCCGAAGCTGCACGCATGGGTAGTGTGCCTGTGACAGGAGCTTGCGATGGCATCCGGAAAGATCATCGGCATCGATTTGGGCACCACCAACAGCGTGGTGGCCGTGATGGAAGGCGCCCAGCCGAAGGTCCTCATCAACCAGCAGGGCTCCAGGCTGACGCCCTCGGTGGTGGCCTTCACCGACAAGGGCGAGCGACTGGTCGGCCAGCCCGCCCGGCACCAGCAGATCACCAACCCCAAGAACACGGTCTTCTCCATCAAGCGCTTCATGGGCCGGCGGCACAATGAGGTCTCCACCGAGGAGAAGATGGTGCCCTACGAGATCGTCGGCGGGGCCGAAGAACTGGTCAAGGTCCGCATCCGCGGCAAGGACTATACGCCGCCGGAGATCAGCGCCATGATCCTCCAGGCCCTGAAGCGCACCGCCGAGGACTACCTGGGCGAGAGGGTCGAGCGCGCCGTCATCACCGTCCCGGCCTACTTCAACGACTCCCAGCGACAGGCCACCAAGGACGCCGGCGAGATTGCCGGGCTGAAGGTGGAGCGCATCATCAACGAGCCCACCGCCGCCGCCCTGGCCTACGGCCTGGACAAGAAGAAAAGCGAAAAAGTGGCCGTCTTCGACTTCGGCGGGGGGACCTTCGACATCTCCATCCTCGACATCGGAGAGAACGTCTTCGAGGTGCTCGCCACCAACGGCGATACCCACCTCGGCGGCGACGACCTGGACGAGATGCTCATCAACTACATCGCCGATGAGTTCAAGCGCACCGAGGGCATCGACCTGCGCAACGACCCCATGGCCCTCCAGCGGCTCAAGGAGGCGGCCGAGAAGGCCAAGTGCGAACTGTCCACGGCCATGGAGGCCAACATCAACCTGCCGTTCATCACCGCCACCCAGGCCGGGCCCAAGCACCTGACCATGACCATCACCCGGGCCAAGTTCGAGCAGCTCTGCGAGCCCGTCTTCGAGAGGCTCAAGGGGCCTTGCAGGCAATGCCTCTCGGACGCCAAGCTCAACCCCGACGACATCGACGAGGTCATCCTGGTGGGCGGCTCCACCCGCATCCCGCGAGTGCGGGCGATCACCAAGGACATCTTCGGCAAGGACCCCAACCTCTCGGTCAACCCCGACGAGGCAGTGGCCCTGGGCGCCGCCATCCAGGCCGCCATCCTGGCCGGCGAGGTCGAGGAGCAGATGGTGCTGCTGGACGTCACGCCGCTGTCCCTGGGCGTGGAGACGCTCGGCGGGGTCATGACCGTGCTGATACCTCGCAATACCACCATCCCCACCGAGAAGAAGGAGACCTTCTCCACCGCCGCCGACAACCAGACCGAGGTGACCATCCACGTGCTCCAGGGCGAGCGCGAGTTCGCAGCCGACAACCGCACCCTGGGGCGGTTCAACCTTACGGGCATCCCCCCGGCCCCGCGCGGCATGCCCCAGATCGAGGTCAGCTTCAACATCGACGCCAACGGCATCCTCAACGTCTCGGCCAAGGACCTGGCCACCGGCAAGGAGCAGTCCATCGAGATCAAGGGCTCTTCCGGCCTTAAGCCCGAGGAGATAGAACGCATGCGCAAGGAGGCCGAGGCCCACGCCGAAGAGGACAAGAAGCGCCGCGAGCTGGTGGACCTGAAAAACCGCGCCGACGAGCTGGCCTATCACATGGAACGGCTGCTGGCCGAGCAGGGCGAGAAGGTGCCCGCACAGGACCGCAGCAACATCGAGTCGGCCATCTCTCAACTGCGCCAGACCCTCAAGGGCGACGACCAACAGGCCATCCAGCGGGCCATGACCAACCTCCAGCAGGCCGCCCACCGCGTCTCGGCCGAGCTGTACGATGCCGCCGCCCGCAAGTCGGGCGCCGCCGGCCAGGCCACCCCGCCCCCGGACGACAAGAAAGACTGACAGCCTCCGGCAACGCCAGAGCTCCTCGGGGGCAGACGGCTCAGTAGGCCCGAATGAATCGTCGAACCGCGGCAAGGGCACTTCCGTCCTGGCGGTAACTCCAAGGCCCACCCGAGCTGCCGGCCCGGGTCCGGCTGTGCCGCATCCATCCCCGAGCCGCAATCAACCCGAACGTCGCCGAGAAGCCCGCGAGTGGCACCCCGCGGGCAACGTTCTTCCGGCGGCGAAGGGGCGGGGGGCGACTGGCGACTGGGCCGTCGGCCTTTTCACCTGCCGCCGCACCTGGGCCATACAGCATCCCAGCGCCGGAGGTGAGAAAGGCAGGAAGGCAATGCACGAAATCGGCCAGGCGCAAAATCGACGCAGTGGCGCGGGTCATCCGCAGTGGCAGGTTGATGCGTGATTTCGGCGGGCAGGGCACGTTCTCGGAGCGACTGGAGGAGGAGCTGGCCCAGAAGGTAGGCGTCAGGTACGCCCTGACGGTCAACAGCGGCACCAGCGCCCTTATCTGCGCCCTGGTGGGCCTGGGCATCGGGCCCGGCGACGAGGTCATCGTGCCGGCCTGTACCTTCATGGCCACCGCCCTGGCGGTCCTCGCCGTCGGGGCCGTGCCCATCGTGGCCGAGATCGACGAGACGCTCACGCCGGACCCGGCCGACGCAGAACGCAAGATCACCCGCCGGACCCGCGCCATCATCCCCGTGCACATGGTGGGCCGGGCGTGCCACATGGCGGCCATCATGCTGGTGCAGCTCAAGCGGCTGGACCGCATCCTGGCCCGGCTGCGTGCCCGGGCGGCGGCCATGCGAGAGGTACTCGCACGCTCCAGCCGGTTCACCCTCAGCCCCACGCACGAGTCGGCCGGTGACTGCGGCAACGGCGTGCCCGGTGCACCCATACTGGTTCAGCCAGAGGGAGTTCGATCAGAAGGGCTTTCCGCCGTTCGAATCGGTCCGGCTCGTACCGGAGCGACTCACCCGGGAGCTGGGCCAGGCCGCCCGGGAGACGCACACGGCCATTGAGATAAACGGTGGGGCCAACCTCGCCGGCCGGAGCGAAGATTACCTGAAGGCCTACATCGACTACCTGGCCATCCTGGCCGAGGAGGGCGTGAGCTTCGCCCTGGGATCCGACGCACACGACATCAGCCACCTCCAGCGCGCCCGCTTGGCCTGGGAGGTCTTCGAGAAGCTCGCCCTGCCGGAGGATCGGCTCTGGCGGCCGGCGGGCGAGCCCGTGGTCAGCGGGTGAACAGACTCACCGAGGGCCCCGAGGACTGCCCGCCCTTTGGTGGCAACGCCCCAGCGCCGACCGTTGCATGGGCACGGCCGTTGACATAGACTCTTACCGGCATGGATGAAGGGTCTGGCTCCACCCGGCCGGTGGAAAAGCTCACGGGATACCGGCCGGTATCCCACTCGGAGCCGTCGAAAGGGCATGTCATGACCAGAACGCGTTGCATCATAGCGGCGTGCGCAGCAGCGGTGCTCCTGTCCATCGCATCGGCGGGCTGCACCAGGACCATCACCGCCCAGGAGTTCATCGCCAAGTACACCTCCAACGTGGAGGTGCCCAACCCCAACTACCACCAGTTGCCCATCCGGGAGTTCCTGGGACAGGTGGACCAGTATTACTACCTCAAGGACCGCATCCCGTTCGGCCAGGGGGCGGGTTTCTTCGGCCAGATCATCCTGTGGCGGTGCCCGGTCGTCGAGATGCCCAAGGACTTCCCCGAGGCATACCGCCCGGGCGACCTCATCCTGGATGCCCGGCCTGGGGCCAAGCACACGTTCCTCATCGAGTTGTACGAGCCGCCGCCGGCACCGGCCAGGCCCTCCCCAAAAAGGCCGGCCAAGACGACCCGCACGCCGGGCGAGCCCACGGCCACCAGGCCGGCGGCAAAGTGACCTGCCCATGAAGGTCTCGGTGATAATACCGGCGGCCGGGGCGTCGCGGCGCTTCGGCGGCAAGACCAAGAAGATATTCGAGCGGCTAGGAGGTCGCGCCGTCTTCATCCGCTCGCTGGAGTTGTTCGTCAACCGGCCCGATGTGTGCCAGGTCCAACTGGTGGTGGCGGCCGAGGACATGGAGACGATGCAGGGCCGCTTCGGGGCCAACCTGGGCTTCATGGGCGTCAAGCTGGTGACCGGCGGAGCCGAAAGGACCGACTCGGTCCGCTGCGCCCTGGAGCACGTGGCCGAGGAGGCCGAGTACATCTGCGTGCACGACGCCGTCAGGCCGTGTGTCTCGCCGCTGTGGATCGACGCGGTCTTCGCCGCCGCGGCCAGGACCGGGGCGGCCATCCTGGCCTACCCGGTCCACGGCACGCTCAAGAGGGCCGACGGCGAGCGACGGATTGTCGAGACCGTCGATCGCCGCGGCCTGTGGGAGGCCCAGACGCCGCAGGTGTTCCGCAAGGAGTTGCTGCTGCGGGCCTATGCCCAGCACCGCGGCGAGGCCACGGACGACGCGGCCCTGGTGGAGGCGTTGGGCGAGCCCGTGGCCATCGTGCGGGGCGACCCCCGGAATGTGAAGATCACCACCCGCAGCGACCTGGCCCTGGCCGCGGCCGTGGTGGACTCGCTGCCGAAACCCAGCCGCCCCGCCCCGGCAGGGCCGTTCGACGAGGCGCGCTGGTAGAGCAGGGCCATTTTCGATTTGCCATTGACGCTGCACAGGCCGGCCAATGCAATAGGTCCTCGGCCGGCCGGCAAGCGGGGCGGCGGGTAAGCCCCTGGCCGCAGCATCCCGCCGGCCGGCGAGGCGGAAGGAGCAGGGCATGACAACGGGCAAGCCAAGGCAGAGCTTCCGGGGCGTCGCCGGTCCAGGGGAAGGGGCAGCGGCACTTACAGGCGGCATGGTGGTTTGCGGGCTGCTGGCCGCGCTGGTCGGTTGCGACGTGCCGCCACCGCCTCCCAACACCGCCGACGGCAGGCCGGTCAAGACGGTGCTGGTGAACCCGGCCGACGCGGCCGAGGCCGCCGCCGTCAGGCAACTCCGCGCCGCAGAAGCCCAATACCGTCAGGCCCTGGAAGCGCTGAGGGCCTACTATGAGAAGACCGGCAACTACGACAAGCAGCGCTGGGTCGAGCGCGAGCAGAAGAACCTGACCCGCTCCAGGCCCTGGAAGTACACGGGCCTGGAGGCCCCGGCGCCCACTGGCCGGACGCCCATCGAGAACGTCGGCGAGCCGGGTCTGGTCGAACAGGTGCTGGCCGCCCGGCAAGGGTGGAAAGAGGCGCTGGCCGCACTGGAGGACCACTACCAGGCCGAGGGGCTGAACTTCAAGTTGGCCCTCATCCGCAACGTCCAGCGGCGATTCGACCCGGTACGGACCTATCGCTACTTCCTGGAAGCGGAGATCCCCCCCGCATCCCTGCGCCCGACCGAGGCCATTGCCGCCGCCGATGCCCTGTACCAACGGGCACTCAAGCTGCACAGGGAGGGCAAGCCGCTGCCGGCCGTCACCGACTACAACAAGCAGCGCAAGGCCCTGTTGCTGTTGTTGGAACTGGTGCGCAAGTACCCCACCAGCACCAAGATCGCCAAGGCGGCCTTTTACATCGGCGAGATCTACAAGGAGTATTTCAACGAGAACATCCGGGCCGTGCACTGGTACCAGCGGGCCTGGCAGTGGGACCCCAAGCTCATGCTGCCGGCCAGATTCCAGGCGGCGGTGGTATATGACTACCGGCTGGCCCAGCCTGGCAAGGCCCTGCCGCTATACCAGGCCGTCCTGCGCCACGAGCAATTCAACGCCAGCAACGTCAGCTTCGCCGCGCAGCGCATTGAGGAGCTGACCCGGCCCAAGGAGTAGCCCCAAGCGGTGGACGGGACTACTTCGCCAGCCTGGTGGTCGCCGCCTTCGTGGTGGCCTCCGGCGGGGCCTGCCGGACGGTGGAGGTCATCGTCATCTTCTGGTCAATCGTGACCTTGGTGGGCTGGCCGTCGGGGGCCTGACCGGACATCTGCATCGCGTTGGTCTGGTTGACGCGAAGGCTGACGAACAGTCCCTGGTCCACGTTGTATTCCATCTGGCCAACCTGGGTCAGGTTGAGCTTCTCGAAGTTCATAGTCACCGGCCCGAGTTGCACGGCCTTGGCATCCGCACTCTTCACCGTGGCCTTGAAGTCCACCTCGGCCACCTTGCCTGCCGCGGAAAACCTGAGCCCCTTGAGCCTGAACTGCTGGTTCACGGACATCTGACCCACGAATGGCAGGGCTATTTTGGTCTGCTTGGTCCAGCTCTCGCCCACGCGCACGCCGCCAGCCGGCGTGATCTGGGAATTCTGGCCGATCACCTGCCCGATGAGCTGGTCGCCGAACTGCTTTTTCATGACCTCGATCATCTGGGCCGCCCTCGGGTCGCCCGCGGCCATGTCTTTCCAGAGCTGCTCCAGGCCGCGGATCGACCTGACCTTCCCGTCGGCACCGACGACCACGCTGATCTTGGCCCTGAGTATGGGCGCGAACGCCTTGGCCAGCAAGGGGTCTTGAGCCGCCTTCGGTGCGGCTGAGTCGAAGGATTTCTCCACCGTTCCGAACTGCATCTTCTGTTTGATGCGCTTATAGGAGACCTCGATGGTGCGGGCGCCCTGGGCGTCGGTCCGGCTGACGTTCAGCCCCACTACCATGGTCTGGATCACATGTTGGCGCGGCTGCGGCTGGCCGTTCACGACCACATCCTGGTCGAGCTTGATGTTCACGGTCATTTCAAAGTTGCCGGCCTTGCTCCAGTTTTTCATGACGATCTTCGGACCGGTGGGCTCCTCGTCCCCCAGCACGGCAACGGTCCCAGCCGCCAGGATGACGGCACATGCGATGTTGGCTGTCTTCATCGGCTATCCTCTCTACGCGAATGCCGCGGTGAACACCTCCCGCGTCAGCCTGACATAACACGCGACTGAAGGCCCGGCCAACGAAAAATCCTCGCCTCCAGCACGGCCGCCGCGACGGCCACCGGCCTCGCGATGCGTCCTTGGCGCCATCGGCCAGGACTCAGGTAGGCTTAAGGCAGTTTTTGCACATTGCCGAAACACACCCAGCCGATGCACGTTATACTATCGTGGGAAGGAGCATTCGGGGTGATGGAAGTGCGCTCAGGAAGGAGAGCGGTCATGTCTGGCAAGACCGGCAGGGCGTTGCTGATAGGGCTCGTGGCGGGGGCTGTGCTGTTCTCGGCCGCCCCGGCCGGGGCCGATCGGTTCGAGAACCCCAAGGCCCAACTGCCCCCACGCGCCAAGCCCCAGCGCCGCAGCGCCGGGGAGTCCCTTCCGCCGCTGCCCCTGCCGGCCACCCCTCTGCGCCGTTCCGAGCGCAAGCGCCAGCCGGCCCCGCCGGCCCTGGTGGGCATGATTACCTTCAGCGGCTCGCGCTTCGTCATCCACAACGGCCGGCGTGTGGCCGAGGAAGTCTTCCCCACCACCCAGATCGACATCGAGCGGCTGACCAGCTTCGCCAATCACCGCCTCGGCATCCGCTACCGCTTCGTGGCGACCTCGCTGAAGAACTTCTCCTGGGACCCCGTGGAGCTGCCGCTGTTGTACATCACCGGCTGGACGCCCATGCCCCGGCTGTCTGACCAGATGCTCCAGAAACTGCGGCGCTACATCTACGACGGCGGGACGCTGGTGGTCCACGCCCAGTGCGGCCGGAAGGAATTCGTGGACTCGGCCCGGCGTGAAATCGCCCGGCTGTTCCCAGACAGGCCACTTGCCCCAATCGACACCGACTCGCCCCTGTTCCGCAGCTACTTCCACATCACGCACATGCGCGTGCGTAAGGACGACCGGCCCTTCCGCTCCATGCCGCCGTACCTGGAGGCGGTGTACATCGGCTGCCGGCCCGCGGTGATATTCTCCCCCATCGACCTGAACTGCGGCTGGGATGTGGTGCGGCACCCCATCAAGGGCGGCATCCTCTACCATCAGGACGACGCCCTGGCACTGGGGGTCAACGTCGTCACCTGCGCCCTGGCCAACCTCAAGTATGCCCGCGCCTTCGCCACCGAGAAGATCTACCACCAGCAGGAAGACAAGACGCGCGACCAACTGGTGATCGGCCAGATACGCCACAACGGCGACTGGGACCCCACCCCCCACGGGCTGCCCAACCTGATGAAATACCTCGCCAGCCACACCACCCTCAACGTGCAGTTCAAGCGCGTGACGGTGGACCTCGCGGACGACAAGGCCTTCGAGCACCCCGTGCTGTACATGACGGGCCTGAGGGACTTCAAGTTCACCCCGGCCGAGGTCGCCCACCTGCGAGCCTACCTCGCCAGTGGCGGGGTGCTGGTGGCCGACGCCGCCGCCGGCCGGCGGGCCTTCGACGCGGCCTTCCGCAGGGAAATCAAGCGCGTCCTGCCAGAAGCGGAACTCAAGCCCATCCCCCTCAACAGCCCACTGTTCGAGGCCCCCTTCAAAATCCGCACCGTCGATTACACCGAGGCGGTCAAGGCCATGCAGCCCGACCTGAACGCGCCGTCCCTGCTGGGCATCAACATCGACGACGCCCTGGCCGTCATCTATTCGCCATTCTCGCTGGGCAACGGGTGGGAGCAGATCCCCTACACCTATAACCTCGGCTATAGCGACGAAGACGCCCTCCGGCTGGGGGTGAACACCCTCGTGTACGCCGTGACGCACTGATAACGACCCGGCACTTCTGCAACGAAAAGCCCAGGCCCGGCCGCCCGCGCGAGCCGGGCCTGTCTGCACCCGCCCGTCCGGACCCTTCAGGTGGACCGCCGTGCCCGCCCGGCGCTATAATCCCTGGCCATGACCAAGCGCGAGGTGGTCCTTCAGACTCTGGCCTTCAAGAAGCCTCCCTATGTCCCCTGGCACATCGGGCTGACCATCGACTGCGCCGCCCGGCTGCGGGAACACCTCGGCGTCGAGGACCTCTCCGGCTTCCTGGACAACCACTTCGTGGACGTGGCCTCGCACATCGACGACTTCCAGCAGGTGGACGAGGCCCACGTCCGCGACCGCTACGGGGTGCTGTGGGACCGCAGTATCGACAAGGACATCGGCACGCCGGTGGACTGGCCCATCAAGACCCCGGCGGACCTGGACCGCTACGACTGGCCCGACGCCTCCGACCCGGCCCTGTATGCCGATATCCCTTCCCGCCTGGCCGACTACCCGGACCGCTTCAGCCGGTATGGCCTGGGTTTCAGCCTCTACGAGCGCGCATGGACCATGCGGGGCATGTCGAACCTGCTGATGGACATGGTCGAACGGCCCGAGTTCGTCCACGAGTTCCTCGACCGCATCGCCGAGCAGAACCTCATCCAGATCCACAAGGCCCTGGAGCTGGGCGTGGACTGCGTGCACTTCGGCGACGACTACGGCATGCAGACCGGGCTGATCATGGGAATCCGACACTGGCGGGAGTTCATCAAGCCCCGGCTGGCGAGAATGTTCGAACCGGTCATAGCCGCCGGCAAGGTCGTCTCCATGCATTCCTGCGGCCGCGTCCAGGAGCTGTTCGATGACCTGGCCGAGATCGGGCTGAAGATGTTCAACCCCTTCCAGCCGGAGGTCATGGACGTCTTCGACCACCTGCGGCGCTACCGCGGCATACTGGCATTCCACGGCGGCATGAGCGTGCAAAAGGTGCTGCCCTTCGGCACGCCGGAGGAGGTCCGGGGGGCGGCAGAGGAGCTCATCCGGGCCGGGCGGGCCGGCGGCTACGTCTTTGCACCCTCCCACGACGTCCCCCGTGATGTCCCGCCAGAGAACCTCCTGGCCATGATGGAGGTCCTCAAGGCCCAGCCGGGTCTGCCGGGCTGACGCGGCGGCTTCGCTGAGGGACAAGCCCAGGGACGCGAATGCCTCGGCTTCCGGAAGAAACGGCGCTCGTCGATGGACGATCGCCGAGTCCGCCAACCCGCCCGGCGGGCTTTGGCCTTTGAATTTGCGCCGACCGGGGGTAACTTTTGAGCCTCCAACGCGTTTGAAACTGTACGTCGGCGACGACAGGGCCGCTGGGAGGTGAAGATGACCGAGACGCCCAAGCAACCGGCCGAGCTGCGCATCATCGAGAACCTCAACAAGGCCAAGGGCAAGCTGCTGACCGAGCTGCACAAGGTCATCATCGGCCAGGACGAGGTCATCGAGCTGCTGCTTCAAGCCATGCTTTCGCGCGGGCACTGCCTGCTGGTGGGCGTGCCGGGGCTGGCCAAGACGCTGATGGTCTCCACCCTGGCAGAGGTGCTGAAGCTGTCGTTCAAGCGCATCCAGTTCACGCCCGACCTGATGCCCTCGGACGTGACCGGCACGGAGGTCATCGAGGAGGACCGCAGCACCGGCAAGCGGGCCTTCCGCTTCGTCAAGGGCCCCATCTTCGCCAACATCATTCTGGCCGACGAGATCAACCGCACCCCGCCCAAGACACAGGCCGCCCTGCTGCAGGCCATGCAGGAGTACCACGTCACCGCCGGCGGCCAGCGCTACGACCTGGAGCTGCCCTTCTTCGTGTTGGCCACGCAGAACCCCATCGAACAGGAGGGCACCTACCCCCTGCCCGAGGCCCAGCTCGACCGTTTCATGTTCATGGTGATGGTGGACTATCCCTCGCGCGACGAGGAGCGGCTCATCGTGCGCACGACCACCATGGAAGAGCCCCCCACCCCCGAGCCGGTCCTCTCAGCGGAGGACATCCTGGCCCTCCAGCGCATAGTGCGGAAGATTCCCGTCAGCCAGCACGTCATCGACTACGCGGTCAACCTGGTCCGCGCCTCGCGCCCGCCGGACCCGACCGCCCCGGAGTTCGTGGGCAACTATCTCACCTGGGGCGCCGGACCCAGAGCGGCCCAGTACCTCATCCTCGGGGCCAAGAGCCGGGCACTGCTGCACGGGCGATTCAACGTCTCCGCCGACGACATCCGCGCCGTCATCAAGCCAGTCATGCGCCACCGCATCTTCACCAACTTCAACGCCGATGCCGAAGGCATCAAACCCGACGACATCATCGAAATGCTGCTCAAGGCCGTACCCGAGCCGTCCGTGAAGGACTACGCCGGCACCGGAACCGCCGGCAGCTAGGCCCCGCCCGGCAGCGACGGCCCGGGCGCAGCCCCGTCGGAAGTCCGCCGAGGCGGGCAGACCTGCCCAGGTACCCTCGCCCCCCCGCCGGAGCCCAACCGTCCTTGACTTGACCACGCAGCTCCATGATGATGCGTGCTCCGACAGGTGGACGGGGCCAATGCTGGAAAAGGTTTACCAGGACAGGTCGGCTAAGCTGGAAAAGATTCGGCAATTGGGGATCGACCCCTACGGCCGGCGCTACGACACCGCCCAGCCCATTGCCGAGATCCTCGGTCGCTTCGACGAGAACGACTCCACCCAGCGTGCCGATGCCGCCGGGCGCATCATCCTCCACCGGCCCATGGGCAAACTCGTTTTCGCCCACATCCGCGACGAGACCGGCTCGATGCAGGTCTGCCTCCGCCGGCCGAAGGCCGGCGAGAAGGCCGGGGCGCTGAACGAGGCGGACTGGGAACTGGCCCGGCTGCTGGACCTCGGCGACATCGTGGCCGTCGAAGGCCCGCTGAGCCGGACCCGCACCGGGGAGATCACCATCTTCGCCGAGCGGCTGGTGCTGCTGTGCAAGAGCCTGCTGCCCATGCCGGAGAAGTTCCACGGCCTGGTGGACGTGGAGAGGCGCTACCGCCAGCGCTACCTTGACCTGATGAGCAACCCCGAGACCATGGAGGTCTTCCGCAAGCGGTCCGCCATCGTGGCCCACTTCCGCTCGGTGCTGGCCAAGCGCGGCTTCACCGAGGTGGAAACGCCCATGATGCAGGCCATCTACGGCGGGGCGGCGGCCCGGCCCTTCATCACGCACCACAACGCGCTGGACGCCGACCTGTACCTGCGCATCAGCCCCGAACTGTACCTCAAGCGACTGCTGGTCGGCGGCATGAGAAAGGTATTCGAACTCAATCGCAACTTCCGCAACGAGGGCCTGGACGCCCGGCACAATCCCGAGTTCACCATGCTCGAACTGTACCAAGCCTACGCCGACTACCAAGTGATCATGGAGCTGACCGAGGAGCTGATCGCGACCGCTGCCGAGCGCGTGGCCGGGGGCCTGAAGCTGCCCTTCGGCGAGGTCGAGATCGACTACTCCCGGCCCTGGCGGCGGGTGAGCTACGAGCGACTCCTGGCCGAACACGCCGGGGTGTCCATGCGCGACGCCGCGGCGGTGCGGGCCAAGGCCGAGGCGGCGGGCATCGAGACGGCGGGCAAGGCAGATGCCGTCATCGTGGATGACCTCTTCGAGGCGATGGTCCAGAAACGGCTCGTCCAGCCGACGTTCGTGCTGGACTACCCCGCCGAGCTGTGCCCGCTGACCCGGCGCAAGGACGACGAGCCTTCGCTGGCCCTGCGCTTCGAGCTTTTCATCGCCGGCATGGAGATCGCCAACGCCTACACCGAGCTGAACGACCCAGCCGTACAGGAAGAGAACTTCCGCCTGCAACTGGCCGGCGAGGGCGACGGGCAGGCCATGCGGGTCATGGACGAGGACTTCCTGACGGCCCTTCGCCACGGCATGCCCCCGGCGGGCGGGCTGGGCATCGGCATCGACCGGGTGGTGATGCTGCTGACCGGGCGGACCAGTATCCGGGACGTGATCCTCTTTCCCATGCTCCGGCCGCAGGACCGGGCTGAACAGAAGGACTGAGATGGCTCGCGGCGGGCGGCATCTGCGCACCGCCGCCATCGGCCGGGCCGCCTGAGGCACCATGTACAAGCTTTTCCTGTGCCTGAGATACCTCCGGCGCCGGTATCTGGCGATTATCGCCATGCTGGCCGTGGCCCTGTGCGTCGCCATGGTGCTGATCGTCGTCAGCGTCATGGACGGCTTCCTGCGGAAGGTCGAGACCTCCGCCAAGGGCCTCTTCGGCGAGATCGTCGTGGACGCCTCAAGCCTCTCGGGCATCGGCCGGTACGACCAGTTCATCGCCACCCTCACCGGCGAGTACCGGCTCTCGGCGAAGTTCGAGCTGGCCGACCTGAGCCGCACCGACCAGGGCGCTTGGCGCATGACCTTCCGCGCCAAGGGCAGCTACGCCCACGCCGAGGCCCTCGTCGGGACGCCCCAGCCGAAGCGGGAAGCCAGCTTCCCCGCCCGGGCCACGCTGTATGCCGGCCGGCATCGCCTCGCCGATGTCCGCGGCGAACTGACGATCCGCCCGAATCGCCAACTCTCGCTGCTCTGCCAAGCCAAGCTCGCGCCCGAGCGGTTGCCCAAGGACACCGCCAGCCTGCGGCCGGAGGTGGTGTACGTCCGTGTGGGCGAGGGCATGGCCGAGGTCCAGGCCGCCACCCCGGTCATTTACAGCTACGGCCTGCTCCGCGTAGGCCAGACCTACACCACCACGGTGCAGGTCTGCGGCATCAGGCTGCCCGAACGCCTGGCGGTGACGGACATGGAAAGCGGCCTGTTCGTCCAGGCCGGCAGGGGCGATGCCAGTTTCGAGCCGCCCCTGGAACTCATCCGCCGGCGCATGGAAGAGCACCTCCAGGCCATCCGCACCGCCCTGCGCCGGGAGCAGGCCCGGCCGGCCGGGCGGCGAGACGAGGACCTCATCGAGAGGCTGCAAAGGTCACAGATGCGGCCAGCCTGGTCTGTGCGCGTGGCGGATGGCTGCATTCAACTGCGGAAGCGCCTGGAGGAACTGACAGGCGAGTTGTCGGCCGAGAAGACCAAGCCGCCACAGCGGCGCGACAAACAACGAATCGAGGCCCTCACCAAGGAGTGCACCCGCCTGCGGGACGAACTGGACCGCATCCTGCGCCCGCCCGACAGCCGGGTCATCCTGGGTCTGGGGATCGCCGGGTTGAGCTTCCGCACGCCCGCCGGCGAGACGGTCCGTTCGGTCGTGCCCCTCCAGGACGTGGTGCTGTCGCTGCTGCCGATGGCCCGAGGCCGGCTGCCGACGACGGTCAGCCCCAACACCGCCACCTTCACCATCGTGGACGACGCCAGCACAGGGGTCTATACCTTCGACTCCAAGACCGTCTATGTACCCTTCGAGCGGCTCCAGGCGCTGTGCGAGATGGACGAATGGCGCGACGCCGACAAGCCCGGCGTCGTGGACCCCGCCCGCTGCACCCAGATTCAAATCAAAGTCAAGGAGCCCTTCGCCTCCGGCGAGGCGCTAAGACGGGTGCGGGCCAAGGTCCGCCGGGCGTGGCGCGACTTCGAGCGGGCCTACGGGCCCCAGGCGGCCTCGGCTGGCGTCATCGTGCACACCTGGCGGGAGAAGCTCAGCAAGTTCATCGGGCCTATCCAGAAACAGCGCACGCTGGTGACGATCATGTTCGGCATCATCTCGCTGGTCTCGGTGCTGCTGATCTTCGCCATCTTCTACATGATCGTCATGCAGAAGGTCCGCGACATCGGCGTCATCCGCGCCGTCGGCGGTTCGGCGGCCGGGGTGGCCCAGATCTTCCTGGGCTTCGGGGCGGCCACGGCCGCCGTAGGCTGCGCCCTGGGCCTGGTGGCGGGATGCTTCTTCGTGCGCTACATAAACCCCATCGAGGACGCCATCGCCGGACTGACCGGCACGCGCATATGGGACCGCGAGGTCTTCCTCTTCGAGGAGATTCCCAACCAGGTGGAACCTTCGGTGATGGTGGTCATCGCCGCCTGGGCCATCGTCTCGGGGCTGGTCGGCGCGCTGATACCGGCCGTCCGGGCCGCCACCATGGAGCCGGCAGAGGCCGTGCGCTATGAATGATGTCGATTCCATCCTGCTGCTGATGGTCGGCCTGCTGGCCATCGCCTTCCTCATCGTCTGGGGACTGGGGATCTTCGTGGCGGTCCGGCTGGCGCGTCGGCAGCAGAGGGCGGTGGCCAGATGGGCCCTGGCGGCCGTCCTCGCCGGACCGGTGCTGCTGGGGGCCGGCTACCTCGCCTACAGTCTCCGACGCGGCGTACTGCGCTACTTGGCGGCCCAGCTCCTGGCCATTCTGGCCGTGGCCGCCGCCGCGGTGTTCGTGCTGCCGGCGTTCATGGGCCGGTCGCTGCTGATCGACTTGGCGGTGGTGCTGGGTTCGGTCGCGGCGGCCTTGCTGCCGACGATCGCGCTGGGCCTGCTGGGCCCGGCCAGTCGGCGCCGCCCGGCCCAACCGGCGGACCGGCCCCTGGTGGAGGCCGTCAAGGTCCACAAGTCCTACGCCCTGGGGCGGCGCAGCCTGCACGTGCTGCGTGGGGTGAGCCTGTCGGTCAAGGCCGGTGAGTTCGTGGCCGTCCTGGGCGCCTCGGGCAGCGGCAAGAGCACCCTGCTGCACGTGCTGGGGCTGCTGGACTCGCCGGACCGCGGGAAGGTCATCATCGAGGGCATCGACAGTGCCGCCCTGGCGCCCGCTGAACGCGACCGCATCCGCTGCCGGACCATCGGTTTCGTCTTCCAGCTCTACCACCTCCAGCCCGAGCTGACGGTGCTGGAAAACACCATGCTGCCGGCCATGGCCGCGACCGGCCCGCTGGGCTGGGCCCGCCGGAGCAACGAAGCCCTCGCCCGGGCCGTCGAACTGCTCGAGCGCCTGGGCCTGGGCGACCGCCTCGGGCACCGGCCCAAGGAGTTGTCCGGCGGCGAGCAGCAGCGGGTGGCCATCGCCCGGGCACTGATGAACCGACCGAGAATCCTCCTGGCCGACGAGCCCACGGGCAACCTCGACTCCCGCAGCGGCGGCCAGATACTCCAACTGCTCAAGGAGCTGAACCGAGACAGCGGCCAGACGATCATCATGGTCACGCACGACGAGTCGCTGGCGCGGGCGGCGGACCGCATCGTCCACCTGCGCGACGGCCGGCTGAAATAGCCGCCAGCCAGGCCGGGAGCCCTGGCGGGCACCGATGGCGGCGACTATACTCATCCGCGACAGTCGGGAGGCGGAAACGATGAAGATCTGGATCAATGGCGAGCTCTTGGAGAGGGACCAGGCGAAGATCTCCGTGCTGGATCATGGATTGCTGTACGGCGACGGCGTCTTCGAGGGCATCCGGGCATACAACGGCACCATATTCCAGTGCGACGCCCACCTCGAGAGGCTGTACGAATCGGCCAGGACCATCGACCTGCCCCTGGCCATGGCCAAGGAAGAGCTTGCCGAGGCCATGTACGAAACCCTCCGTGCAAACGATATCCGGGACGGCTACATCCGCCTGCTGGTCACCCGCGGCATCGGCACGCTGGGACTGAACCCGTTCCAGTGCTCGGGCGGCAGCATCATCATCATCGCCGACCAGATAGCCCTTTACCCACCGGAGATGTACCAGAACGGCCTGGAGGTGATCATCGCCGAGCACGTGCGGATCTCGCCGAACATGCTCCCGCCGGCCGTCAAGAGCATGAACTACCTCAACAACATCCTGGCCAACATCGAGGCCACCAAGGCCGGTGCGGGCGAGGCCATCATGCTCAATGC
>MVCS01000072.1 GCA_002049885.1 Planctomycetales bacterium 4484_123
TTTGGGGCACCCGGGCCCCGGCAGTGGTCTTTTGACCCCGGAGACCTCAGGCACCAGCCCGGTCCTCCACGCGAGGGCCGGGATTTCTGTTGCGCCGTTGGTCGGGGTCGATGGCCCCACGCGCGCATGGGGCCGGGATGGAGGTGAGCCATGTCGAGGAGCCTTACTGGTGGAGTGGCGATGCTTGTGGTCTGCGCAGCCTGGTCGGTGGCGGCGGTGGAGGCGGCGCCGCCGGGTTACGCCTCGGACATCAGGCCGGGGGCGGACGGCGGGGTCAGCGCCCTGGCCTACGGCCCGGACGGCACGCTGTACGTGGCCGACACGACCAGCGGGGCGGTCGTGCGTTATCCGCCCGGCGGCGACCCCTCGGTCCTCAACATCGTCGGGGCCACGCTCCAGAGCGTCGGCGGGATGTGCGTCAGCCCGGACGCCTCGACGCTCTACATCACCGACAACAAGGCCTGGGGCGACGGCGAGGGCGATCTGTACGCGGTGGACCTGCTCAACGGCGCGGTCACCACGCTGGTGGCGGGGATGGACTTCATCGACGACGTGGCCGTCCGGCACACGGGCGAGGTGTTCATCTCCGAGGCGGCCGGGCCGGCTGCGGGAGGGGTGTACCTGGTGGTCGGCTCCGGAGGAGGGGTGGTGCCCGTGGTCAGCGGCCTGGACTACGCCGCCGGGCTGGCCTTCGATTCGGCCGGCGACCTGATCTACCAGCAGGCCACCAGCAGTTTCGTGGGTGAGGTCTTCCGCCTGCCCATCACTCAGGCGGCCGGGGGGCTGGCCTTCGGCCCGCCGGTGCCGCTGGCATCGGGCCTGACCGCTGCCTTCGACCTGGCCACCGACGGCGAGGACGACGTCTTCGTCACCGGCTCGGGCGGCGTGTACGAGCTGGACCGCGACGGGGCGGGCAACTTCCTGGGCACGGCCAGTCCGTTCGAGGCCCACGGCTTCTCAACCGAGGTGGCCTTCCTGGCCGGCGGGTCGAATCCCTTCGAGCCCGGCGCGGGCTACGACGGCGGACACCTGACCTTCGTGCCCGAATACGCCAGCACCACGCTGGTGGATGTGACCACGGTGCCGGAGCCGGCGGCATTGGGGTTGCTTGGCGGCGGGGCGCTGTGGCTGTTGAGGCGGGATCGACGGCGCCGACGGCTGGCGTAGTGGAGCGAGAGGATGATGATGACGAGGGCCAAGGTCCCCTGGCGAGCAATCGTACGTGCAGCGGTGGTGGCGGCCCTGGCGGGAAGCCCGGCGGCAGGGGCCGGGCTCCCGCCAGGGCAATTCTTCGCCTCGCGCGTGGTGGAGTACTCCCCGGGTACAGGACATGAGTGGTACCCGGACCCGACCCTGGCACTGGGAGGCCCGCGTGGGACGGGCTGGATGGCGGGCGGCCAGGACGTGGTCAGCCTGGGCGTCCAGGGCAGGTTGGTGCTGGGCTTCCAGCCGGGCCAGGCACTGAGAGACGGCCAGGGCGTGGACCTCATCGTCTTCGAGAACGCCTTCGCGGTGGGTGCCCTGCGCTTCGCCGAGCTGGTCCGCGTGGGCGTCTCGACTGACGGGCTGGAGTATGCCTTCTTCCCCGTCTGGTGCGGGCTGGCCGGGCCGGTGGGCCCGTATCAGCCCATCGACCCGGCCAAGGTGGACGGCTTTGCCGGCGTGGAGCCGGTGCTGGCCAACGTGGAGGGCAACGGCCTGGACCCGTTCGACCCTGCCGAGGCCGGCGGCGATGCCTTCGACCTGGCCGAGCTGGCCGGCCATCCGCTGGTGCTCGCCGGGACAGTGGACCTGAGCCGGATCTACTATGTCAAACTGGTGGACGTGCTGGGCGACGGTACGGAGCGCGACGACTGGGACAATCCCATCTACGACCCCACCGGCAGCATGAGCGGGGCGGACCCTTATCAGACCAGCGCAGACATCGACGCGATCGCCGTGGTTCATGGCCTGCCGGTGCCGTTGCTGGGAGACGCCAACCGCGACGGCAGGGTGGGCATCGCCGACTTGGCCATCGTGGCTGACAACTACGGCAGCCGGGCGGGCATGACATGGGAGGACGGCGATTTCAACGGCGATGGTGCAGTCGGCATAGCCGACCTGGGCGCACTGGCGGACAACTACGGCAGCTCGACCGGCGGGGCCGGCGCGCCGGTGCCCGAGCCGGCGGTATTGCCACTGTGGCTGTCGGCATCGGCGTGGCTGTGGGGGGCCAGGCGCCGCCAGAGACGGTCAGCAGCATAGGCGCCAGGTGCGAGGGCATAGGTGAAAGGCGAGCTGAAGCACGACCGTCACAGTCCGGACCGCCCACGCGGCCGTCGGCAGCCGTGTGCCAAGAGCTCGTCGTCGCGGGCCGACGACTCGAGTGGTGGGGGCTTCACGCTGGTGGAGCTGCTGGTGGTGGTGGCCATCGTCGCCCTGTTGGCCACGGTGTTGGTGCCCAGCCTCCGGCGCGGGTTGGAGCTGGCGCGGGCGGCCGTCTGCCGGAGCCAGCTCAACGGCCTGGTGAAGGCCAACCAACTGTACGCCTCGGACAACGAGGGTTACTACGTCCCTGCGGCCAGCGACATCTGGTGGGGCGTGGCGGGCAACCTTCACCGCTGGCACGGCGTGCGGAAGGACCTGGCCAGCCCCTTCGACCCGAGCCGTGGCCCGTTGGCCCGGTACGTCGGGGCGGACGGGAAGATCCGGCAGTGCCCCTCGTTCCGCGACTTCCGCACCGGCGCGGGGGCGGCGGCGTACGAGGCCGGCTCGGGCGGCTACGGCTACTCGGACCTGTACGTCGGCTCGCAATTCTGGAAGACGGGGTTCTTTCACAACAGCCCGGGCCAGCTCCGCGGGGCCAAGCGCTCCGACGTGAAGGACCCCGCCGGGACGGTGATGTTCACCGATGCAGCCATGCCGCAGGCCTGCGGGGGAAGGGCCTATTACGTGGAGGAGTCCTTCTGTTATTGCCCGCTGAACCTGGACGCCGCCGGCAAGCCGGACCCGCGCTCGCCCCGGCAGCCGTCAATCCATTTCCGGCACCTCGGGGCCGTCAATGTCGGCTGGGTTGACGGCCACGTGGACCCACGGCGAGACTTCCGGTCCGTCCGGTCCAACATCTACGGCGCCGACCCGCAGGCGATGATGGTGGGCTGGTTCGGGCCGGAGGACAATTCGCTCTTCGACCTGGAATGAGACAGGCCCCGGCCAGGCGGTCGCGGCGCCCGTGCCTTACCCGCTGGCCGGCCCGCTGGGCTGCCGTTGGGGCAGCGCGGCGGGCGCGGGGAAGGCGGCGTCGAAGTCGAGCCCCTCTTTCCTGCACTCCTTGCGCAGGGCCTCGGCGATGGCCGGATACACCACCTGCTGGAGTGTTACGCTCCTCCCGCCGGCCGGCACGCGGATGGTGGCGATGGCCTTGTACAGGCGCGACTTTCCCAACAGCGGTAGCTTGGCCTGCACCGCCTGAGGCCGGAGGAACAGCACCACCAGGAAGTCGCGCTCGATGATGCCGAACGGCGGCGGCCGGAGGCGCTGGGCATGGCTGATGTCCCTGGCGTACACACGGTAGGCCCGATAGGCGAAGGCGCGGTACTGTTGAAACTGTGAGGTCTGGCCGCCGGCCAGGGCGAGGTAGGCCGACCGCAGCCCGCCGGTCCAGAAGGTCCGGGCCAGCTCGGACGGCGGCAGGCCCATCTTCTTGAGCTTCGCCCGCACGAACTGGCGCAGGGTCAGCCCCGGCCTCTTGTAGATCTCCTGGTTGGGCTTCAGCCGGTTGACCAGCTCCCTGAAATAGTGCCGGGCGAGCTGCATGCGCTGTCCGAAGAACAGTTGCAGGACCACGTCCTCCAGGTAGGTCACGTGTCCGTTGCGGAGGCTGTTGGACTCGGCGTCGAGCTTGTCCGCCGAGCCCGTCAGGGCGGCCCCGCCGGCGACGTACTCCTGATGCGCCGGCTCGATGAAGCGCCAGTCCGGCGTCCAGTCGAGGTAGATGAGCGCCTTCTTCTGCTTCTCGCCGACAGGCTCCCGCCTGCGGACGAAGAGTTGGCCGGTGCGTGACAGTGACTTCAGCGCCCCCAGGATGATGCGCTCGGTGTTGAGCCGGGTGATTTCGTACAGGTCGAGCTCCTCGGTCTTGAGCTTCAGGGCCTTGGCCTCGGCCACGCCGGCATGGATCTCGGCCAGCTCCATGCCCGCCGCCAGGTGCAGCCCCAGGGTGGCCCAGTAGATGGCGTGGGCGTTGACGTGCCGCCAGTCCATCGGCCCGTACTTTTCCATCAGGGCCAGCATCCACGCCGGGTCCAGGCGGTATTTCTCGACCAGCACCTTTCGCCTGGCGAAGGCCACCACCTTCTCACGCCCCTCGGCCAGGGCCTTGTCTTTCAGCAGCCGGGCGACCTCGCGCTCGCGGTCGTTGGCCGGTCCCTTGGGGGCCGGGTCCAGGTTGCCGGCCAGCGGGTCGCCGCCCAGCCGGTTGTAGTAGCGCAGCAGTTCCTCGCCGGGGGCGATCTTGAACTCCGCCAGCCGGTCAAGAAAGGCCTTTGCCTTGGGGTCGGCGGACAAGGTCTCCAGCGTGGCCGGCGCCTCGGCGATGGGGCGGAAGGCGTCGATGACCTCGGCGGTGGTGCCGGCCGGCGGGGGCGCTCCCAGCACCCAGTCCATCTCCTCGGCCCAGCGCTGCTTGTACACGCGGTGCATCTCGTCGGTGTACTGGCCCATCTTGGAGAAGTAGATCCAGGCCAGCTCCTTGTACAGCAGCAGGTCGTCGGGGTTGTAGTAAAGCCCCTTGTCGCGGATGAGCTCCAGGCCGTTGGAGACCCACATCCAACGTTCGTCGTCGGTGTGGGTGGCCACGGAAATGTTCCAGGCCATGTCCCATGCGTGGAAGGCCCAGACCCCCGAGAAATGGGGCATCATCTCGCAAATCAGGTTTCGCAGCCCCTCCGCGTCGAAGAACTTGCCGTCCTCCTTGAGCCTCTGCGAACGGACCCACAGGTAGGTGATGAACGGCGCCCGCACCCCACCCGGGACGATCTGCATCAGGGCGATCTTGGGATGCTTGGCGATGGCCTCGCCGGAGCTGACGGTCACCAGTTTGTGCCGTTCCCGCTGCCGCTCGATGGGGCCCTGTAGCATCCCCGCCGCGGCCAGTGCCAGCAGCGCCAGGGCGCCGAAACCGAGTTGGACGATCCGATCCCGTCGCATGTGTAGCTACACCTGCACCCGCGCCAGTTCTCGCCCGCGGAAGACCAGGGCCCCGATACCCAGTGCCAGCAGGGCCCGCAGGCCCGTGCCGAAGCCCAGGGCCATCTTCACCGCCGACCGCCCCGTGCCGTCCCACAGCCGGGGGTCAACCGCCAGTTCTGCCGACAGTTCCTGCCAGGAGATGATCGTCCCGCCACGAAGGGCCTCGGCCGGCGAACTGAGCACCGGCAGCCTGGGCAGCAGCAGAAAGGCCCCACGCACCAGGGCGAATGAAAGATAGTCCAGGGCGTCCGGGCTGGTGTACGTCGGCAGCTTGGTGGCCTCCTGGACGAATGTGCCCATCAGCCCGGTGAACAGCACCACCAGGGAGGCCAGCGCGGCCACCGGGAAGGACAGGAACGTGCCGAACAGCACTCCGGCGGCGGCCAGGAACGCCAGGCGGATGAGCATGATGGCGCCGGCCCGCACCACGTTGCCGCCGAAGCTGCCCGCCCGGCACATCAGGCGGATGTCGTCCGGCACGACCTTCACCGCGGTCTTGTTGTCGGGGTCGTTGCGATACATCACGTGCAAGGTGCCCTTGCTCGTCACCAGCCGGGGGTCGATCTCGTACACGCTGGCCGCATCGACCGGGTCGTCCCTCAGGTCGCCGGCCTGGAGTCCGTTCTCGGGATTGCGTACGTACCAGAAGCTCTTGACCAGGCCGGAGTCGGGCCGGCGCAGGGGCCGGAGCTTGTATTGCAGTTGCAGCCACTGCCCGCCCGAAGGTGCGCGGAGGTTGCTGAACCTCAGGGGCAAGGCGCCCCCGGGCCGGACCACCTGCAACTGCTCCAGGATGCGCTTCCGCGTCTGGCGGCGAATCTCCTCCAGCACGCGCCGGCGGACCTCCGGCCGGGCTGCGCGGCGCTTGACCTCCTCGTCGGTGGGCATCTTGGTGCGGCCGCGCGAGGCCTCGATCATCTGCTGGCGAACGTAATCCCGGATGAGCTGGTCCTTGCCGAAGCGCTCGAACTGCCAGTCCAACTCCCGCTTGACGATTCCTTCCACGTTCAGCGGGTCGGGCTGACGGGCCTCCCGCGCCGTGAAGACCTCGCTGTTGATCGCCCTGCGCTGCGGGTCGCGGAACTGGGGGGGCAGTTCTCCCAGGGCTTTCCGGCGCTCGATGGCCGTCGGCAGCGTTGCTAGGTGGCGGGCCAGGACGTAGATGCTCCCCATGGCCAGCACCAGCAGCACCGCCGCCAGGCTGCACACGCCCAACCACCGGCCCACCACATAGGCGGCCCGCCCCAGCGGCTTGGAGACCACGGTGAAGATGGTCCTGCTGCGGATGTCCGCGCTGGTGACGAACGCCGCCAGCATCACCGTCAGCAGGCTCAGCAGCAGTTGCGTCAGCACCGTGCTGTAGTCCAGGAAGGTCTGGATCCGCCCCTTGAGCGTGCCGTCGCCCTTGAAGCTCAAACCCACGCCCAGGACGCACACGGCCAGCAGCACCGCGAAGACCACCACGAACTTGCTGCGGACGGATTCCAGAATGGTCACGCGGGCGACGGCCCAGACGCTACGCATTCTCGTCGGCCTCCTCGTCCCGCTCCGTCTCGTCCGTGAGGGACTCTATCACCCCGCGGTCCACCCGCTCCGATGGTCCGGCGTATCCGGCCTTGGCGGCCCGGCCCTGGCCATCGTCC
>MVCS01000073.1 GCA_002049885.1 Planctomycetales bacterium 4484_123
CCCTGGGCCCGAAGCGCATGGCCAAGGTGCTCCGCCGGGCCAAGGCCCAGCGGATGGCCATGGAACGCGACCAGGTGGCGGTGGAGATCCGCGAGGGGCTGCTGTTCGATCCGGAGAAGGTCGAGCCGGCCATCAAGCAGCTCATGGACAAGCCCAAGGACAGTTGGCAGGACAATGCGCGGCGAATCTGCCGGGCCTTTGCGGTGGTGGACTCGCGCTTCGGGGCGGCCTGGTCGGCTCTGGAGAAGGGCGACTATGCCGGGGCGGCCAAGGCCGTCAAGCCGCTCGTCTCGGAGCGCGACACCAGCTACCTGGCGGCGGCCCGTCGTTACTGCTACGCGGAGGCCCTGGCGGGGCAGGGCAAGTACGAGGACGCCGCCGAGGCCTATACCGCCATGGTCAAGGCCATGCCCGACCGCTTCAGTTTCGCCTCGATGGCCCTGCTGCGGGCCGCCGCCATGTATGAAAAAATGCACCGTCGCTACTACGCCATGAGCCTGTACAAGGCCTGGGTGGACAGCTTCGGCCTGCTGGATGCCAAGCTGGCGGAGGAACTGTCCAAGCGGGCTGAACGCGTCGCCGATGAGTACCGCGACCCGCTGGGCACCATCGCCGGTTGGATGGAACAGGTCTCGCAGCGCCTGGCCCAGGCCGACAGCGGCCGGCAGACCCAACAGAAACAGAAGGACGTCATCGAGATGCTCGACGACCTCATTGCCATGGCCGAGGAGCAGTCCAGGGGCCAGGGCCAAGGTCAAGGCCAGGCCCAGGGCAAGAGCCAGGGCAAAAAAAGCGAGGGCCAGGGCAAAGGCAAGGGCAAGGGTCAGGGCAAGGGCCAAAGTCAGGGTCAAGGCCAGGGCCAGGTCCGCAAGCCGGGTCCGGCCGCCGGCATCGGCGTGCCCTCGGCTCCGGCCACCGTCAGCCGGCTGGTCGGCGGCAGCTCGCCGCGACCGGCCAACCTCTCGGAGATTAGGCCCTCCGAGCCGGGGGAGGACTGGGGCCGATTGCCCAGGAGGCAGCGCGAAAAACTGCTGGAGACCTTCAAGGAAGGCATGCCCGAAAGGTATCGGGAAATGCTGCGCGACTACTACCGTCGCCTGGCCGAGCGGAGCCGGTGAGGTGGGCCTTCGAGCAGTGACAGTGTGCCTGGCGGTCTTGGCGGCGCCGGTCTTGGCCCCGGCGGATGGGCCGGCGGCCGAGGTGACGACCATCGCCGGGGAGCATTTCACGGGCCGGCTGGTGGCGATCAAGGGCGCAACGGCCGAGCTCATCACCCCCGCCGGGCCGAGGAAGCTACCCCTCCGCGACCTGTGGCGGGTGCGCCTTGCCGAGGCTGGCGAGCCGATGGCGTCGGTCGGTGCGGTGGTGGTGGCGCTGTCGGCCCCGGAGGGGGCGGTCTTGTGCGTGGAAGACATGAGCATCGCCGATGGCCGGCTTCGCGCCCGGTCGCGTCTGCTGGGTCGATTCAGCCTTGAGCTTTCCCGTGTCTCGGCCGTGTACCTTCCACGCAAGGACCAGAGCCCCGAAGATTGCCGCAAGGCTCTGGATCGGCTGGAGCTGCCGGCCGGCAGGCGGGACTACCTCCTGGCCGAGGATGACAAGGGCAAGTGGGTTCCGATTCCCGGCGTGCTGAGGGGCATCTCGGGTGGCAAGGTGGCCTTCGAGTTCGCCGGCCAGGGGCGGACTATGGACTTGGCGGCGGTTCGAGCCATTCAGCTCGCCCACGTAGCGACGCCGGCCAGCCGGCCTGCGAACCTGGGCCGACTGGTGGGCCGGGACGGCTCGGTGGTGCCCTTTGCCGGCATCACGGTGAGTGGTTCCCGGGTCGCCGTTACCGGTCCGGGGCTGGAAGCGTCCTCGGCGGACCTTTCGGCGGTGGCGGAGATCGCCTTCGGTGCCGGGCGCTGCGTGTACCTATCAGAGCTTGACCCCGGCAAGGTGGTCCGGACGGGGTTGTTCGACGTGACCTTTCCGCTGGGCATCGACCGCAGCTCCGCGGGCGGGCCCATCCGGCTGGGTGGGCGGACGTACGGCCGGGGGCTGGGCCTCCACAGCAGGTGCGAGGTTTCCTACCAGTTGGACGGCAAGTTTGCGGCCTTCGCCGCCCTGGCCGGCATCGACGAAGCCGGGGGCAACCGCGGCAACGCCACCTTGAAGGTCCTCGGCGACGGGCGCGAACTACTCAAGCCGCTGAACCTGACCGCCGCCGCCGGCCCGGTCGCCGTCCGCTGCAACGTCGCCGGCATCAAGACCCTTACCATCCTGGTGGATTTCGGCCCGGACGGCGTGGACGTGGGCGACCACGTCAGCTTGGCTGAGGCCCGGCTGATAAAGCCCTAGCTGCCCTGCCCGCGCGGCGTGCCTGCCCCCCCGAGTTATGCTAGATTCGTTCCCATGAGCTCCGCCGCTGCGCTCAAGGCGGTCGTCCTGGAGGAGGCGCGCAGGCTTGGCTTCGCCTGCGCGGGCATTGCGCCGGCGGAGACGTCGCCGCGTGCCGGGCGGTTCCAGCGATTCGTCGAGCTCGGCCTGCACGCGGAGATGGCGTACCTGGGGCGCGACCCTGCCGCCCGAGCGGATCCCCGCCGGCTGCTGGCCGGGGCGGCCAGCGTCATCTGCCTGGCCGTCTCCTACGCCCCCTCTGATGGCGACGCATCCGCCGGGCTCATCGCCCGCTATGCACGCGGACGGGACTATCATCGGCTCTTGCGGGTCCGTTGCCGGAAGCTGCTGGAGGTCCTCTCCGCGCGGGCACCGGCCCTGCGCGGACGGATATGCGTGGACACGGCGCCGGTGTTGGAGCGCGACCTTGCCGCCTCGGCGGGCCTGGGGTGGATCGGGCGGAACGGCTGCCTGGTCAACCGGCGGTGGGGCAGTTACCTGCTGCTGGCCGAGATCATCGTTGACGTGCCATTGCCGCCGGATGAGCCCGTGGCGAACGGCTGCGGCTCGTGCCGGAGGTGCCTCCGGGCCTGCCCGACCGGGGCCATCCGTGAGGACGGCCTGGTGGATTCGCGTCGCTGCATTGGTTATCTGACCATTGAGCATCGAGGCAACCTGCCCGAGGAACTGTGCTCGACGATAGGGCGGCGGGTGTTCGGCTGCGACGCCTGCCAGGAGGTCTGTCCGTACAACCGGGCCGTCCCGGCCGGCGACGGCGAGCTTCGCGGGCCATCGGCCCTGGCCCGGACACCGCTGGCGGAACTGCTGGCATGGGACCAGGCGGACTGGGACCGGCTGACCCGTGGCTCGGCGGCCAGGCGAGCGACGTGGGAGATGTTTCTGCGGAACGCGGCGGTGGCGGCGGGCAACACCGGCCAGGCCCACCTGCGCCCGCATCTGCACCGCCTGGCGGGGCACCCGGCGGGCGAGGTCGCCCGTGCTGCACGCTGGGCCCTGCATCAGAAGCCTTGACGAACTCACCGGCGCTGGGGTAAGGGCTATTCTCATGCCCCTCCTGGCGGCGTGGTCTGTCCCGCGCCGGTCGGGTCAGTCCCGGAGAGCGGTCATGAGCGAACATGCCACCGATCGCGTGATCGACAAGGACCGGATCGCGGCGGCCGTCCGCGAGATCCTGCTGGCCATCGGCGAGGACCCGGACCGGCCGGGTCTTCTGGGCACCCCCCAGCGGGTGGCCCGCATGTACGAGGAGCTCTTCGGCGGACTGCACGATGGGGCAGACCGGCACTTCCAGGCCCTCTTCGAGGAGCAGTACGACGAGCTGGTGGTGGTCCGCGACATCCCCTTCCACAGCATGTGCGAGCATCACCTGCTGCCCTTCATGGGCAAGGTTCACGTGGCGTACCTGCCCAGGGGGCGGGTCATCGGCGTCAGCAAGCTGGCTCGCGTGGTGGACGCCTTCGCCCGCCGGCCTCAGGTCCAGGAGCGGCTGACCAGCCAGGTCGCCGATACCATCATGCGCAGGCTGGAGCCCAAGGGCGTGGCCGTGGTGATGGAGGCACAGCACACCTGCATGATCATCCGCGGGGTCAAGAAGCCCGGGTCGGTGATGATCACCTCTGCCTTGCGAGGCACGTGCAAGACCAACCCCGCCACCCGAAGCGAGGTCATGTCGCTGCTGCGGAGCTGAAGCGGTGCCGCCTACCGCCGCGCCGGGCGGGTAGGCGGGCCGGTCTTCAACACTTCCTGCATGGCTCGCCGGGAGATGATTACCTTCTTTACGTAAACCAGCTCGTGAAGTTGCTGCCCGTACTTGCCGTTGCTGCGCTCGTGCAGGATGAACGGGCCTCTGCGCTTGCCGCTGAGCGGGCTTTCGACCCACAGCGGCTGGCCCTTCACCGTGCCGGTGATGTAGGAGTCGTCGATCAGGTGGAACTTCCACCTCAGCCGGCGGACGGGCTTTTCCCTGCCGGTGAAGACCTTCTCGTCGGAGCCCATCTCCTTCCAGCGCCACTCCTTTTCCATGCCCTCTTCGACGACGACGGCCTCGATGCCCAGCACCACGATGGGCGGGATGTGCCGCCACCGCTTTTGCGGCTCTACCCACACTTCCCAGTTCTTGCCGCGTGTGGTGTAGACGCCGCCCGGAACGACCGTGCCGTCGGAGAGCACGACCACTCCGGGCAGGGCGTCGCGCCTGCGGAACCTGTCGGCCGGGCCGAGGGGATTGGTCGCCGGCGGGCGGGGGGGCTTGTAGGCGGTGGTGGTCTGGGCTTGGCGGAGCCAATACTCGAGGTTGCTGCTGGGCTGGTCATTGCCCTGCCTGGGCGCCCCCGCGGGGCCGGCCAGGGCGGCGAATGCGGCCACCAGCAGCAGCACGATCAGGGCTCTCAGGCCGGGCCGTAACATGGTACTACTTGGCTGTCCCCTTGAGTTTCTCGTGGGTCTCTCGGAAGGCCTCGCAGGCCGCGTCGTCGAAGAGCACGAAGTAGATGTCGGTCAGCTTGCTGCCGGCGGCAATGTGGGCCATTGCCTCGCCCAGCATTATCTCGGCGCACCGCCGGACGTCGAAGCCGGCGATGCCCGTGCCCACGGCTGGGAAGGCCAGGGTATGGATGTCGGGCGTCTTTTCGGCGATGGCCAGCACGGCGCGCGTGGAGTCGCGGAGGCTCTTGGCGGTGGTGCGCCCGCCCAAGGACATGGAGGCCTGGTGGATGACGTACTTGGCCGGCAGCTCACCGGCGCCGGTCAGGGCGGCCTGGCCCACCTGCACCGGCCCGTGGCGGTCGCACTCGGCCTGGATCTCCGGCCCGCCGCGGCGGCGAATGGCCCCTGCCAGTCCGCCGCCCAGGATCAGGTCGTTGTTGGCGGCGTTGACGATGGCGTCCACCGCGTAGGTGGTCAGGTCGCCACGTTCGATATGGATGCTTGTCATGGTTGCGTCTCGAGGCTATGTATGTTGCGCCCAAGGCCACGGGCAGTCAACGACGCCGGGTTCGGGAGCGACCCATGATCATTGGCACGGTGCGAGAGATCAAGGACGACGAGTACCGCGTGGGTATTACCCCGGCGGGGGTGGAGGTGCTCACGCAGGCCGGGCACACTGTCCTGGTCGAGCGCGGAGCCGGCCTGGGCAGCGGCTACGACGACGCCCAGTACGCCCGGCACGGCGCCCGCATCGTCGCTTCGGCGGGCGAGGTGTGGGCCGAGGCGGAGATGGTGGTGAAGGTCAAGGAGCCCCTGGAGAGCGAGTGGCCGCTCATGCGGCGGGGGCAGGTGGTCTTCACCTATTTCCACTTCGCCGCCAGCCGGGAGCTGACCGAGGGCGTGGCCTCCACCGGCATCGTTGCCATTGCCTACGAGACCATCACCGACGCGGCGGGGAACCTGCCGCTGCTGACGCCCATGAGTGAGGTCGCTGGCCGCATGGCTGTACAGGTGGGCGCCTGGTCGCTGGAGTGTCACACCGGCGGGCGCGGCGTGCTGCTGGGCGGCGTGCCGGGGGTCATGCCCGCCCGGGTGGTGGTGCTGGGTGCCGGCGTGGTGGGTGCCAACGCCGCCCGCATCGCCTCGGGCATGGGCGCCGACGTGCAGTTGTTCGATATCAGGCTGGAGAGGCTGCGTTATCTCTCGGACGTGATGCCGCCCAACGTGCGCACGGCCAAGTCGGACCCGGCAGCCATCCGGGCCGCCATCGTCAACGCCGACCTGGTCATCGGGGCGGTGTTGATTCCGGGCGGGCGGACGCCGGTGCTGGTTTCCCGCGAGGACGTGCGCTCAATGAAGCGCGGGGCGGTCATCGTGGACGTGGGCGTGGACCAGGGCGGCTGCGTGGAGACGACCCGTCCCACCACCCATCATGCGCCCACGTACGAGGAAGAGGGAGTCATCCACTACTGCGTGGCCAACATGCCCGGGGCGGTGCCTCGAACCTCCACCCAGGCCCTGACCAACGCCACGCTGCCGTACGTGGTGCAACTGGCGGCGGCGGGCTGGCGGGCGGCGGCCAAGGCCGACGAGCATCTGGCACGCGGGGTGAACATGATCGAGGGCTGCATCACCTGTCCGGGCGTGGCTGAGGCCCATGGGATGGAACTGGCGGAGTTGAAACTGTAGAGGGCTCCGGCGGGCCTGGCCCCGCCGAGGGAAGCATGCGCGCCCGGCCAGGCAGGGGCGGCCGGTCAGGCCGGTCCGGGTCGAGCGGCCAGGGCGCCGGCCGGTAGGAAAGGACGAGGAACTCCATGCCACCCCAGCCGATCATCGACATCAGTCGGATCGACCAGAGCCGGATCGCGGTGACCCGGGAGCAGATCTGCCAGGTCAACCCCCACCGGTACGAGTTCCAGCAGCTCGACGGGATTTTCTTCATCGACCGCGTACGGGTGCTCATGGCCGGTTTCCGCGATCTGCGTGCCGATGAGTTTTGGGTTCGTGGGCACATCCCCGGCCGGCCGGTGTTTCCCGGCG
>MVCS01000074.1 GCA_002049885.1 Planctomycetales bacterium 4484_123
GAGCGCTTCGCCAGCCCCCTCCAGGTCACCCGCAACCCCTCCGACACCGGGGCCTTCCGCGACGTGGTCGTGGACTGGCCGGCGGACCCGACCCCTTTGAGGGAAAACCTCGCCTCGGTCCCTCGCTGTCAGCCACCGACGAGCTCGTTACTTCGACGCCGGGCGGCTGAGACCAATCAAGGTCACCGGTGCCCTGTGGGTACATCCGGGCATGAGCCACGTCGGCGTCTTTCCCTGTACCTGCCAGAACGTCACCTTCGACGTGGACGAGTTCGGCAGGGTGTGGTTCCCCGATATCAACCTCCTTCGGGTGCGTGTCATCGACACCAACGGCAACGCGATAGCCGCCTTCGGCTCCCACGGCAACGCCGAGAGCGCCGGTCCGGGCAGCGCCGTCGCCCGGGCGGGAATCGCCTTCGCCTGGGCGGTGGGCGTGGGCGTCACCGACCGTTACGTCCATGTCGGCGACAGCATCAACCGCCGGATGCTGCGGCTGCGCATCACCTACGCAGCCGAGAAGACCTGCCGGGTCCACCGACGCAGGCAATGCAAGGAGCGCTGCCCGTGCAATAAGCCGCGCGGCTGCCGGGGCTGGGCAGCCGCGCGGGTGGGCAGGGACTTATGGAATGAGGCCGGTCACGGCCGGGGTGCGAGGCGGCTCAGGCCGCGCTGGTCACCACGGCCATGAAGTAGTCCTGGACCTCCGAGATGGTCAGCTTCACCAGGCCGTCGTAGGGGTCGGGGTCCACGTGCCGGCCGTCGGTTCCCCAGGGGTTGTACACCGTCACGAACTTGCCGTCCTCGGTATTCTCCACCGACTTGACCACGTAGGCGTGCGAGCCGACGATGGGGCCGGAGGCATTGTAGTAGCTGCCCATGGACACCGCGTGCCCGCCGGCCAGCGCCCGGCTGATGAAGTTCCACAGGCCGGACTCGGAGCCATACGCCCACATGAAGCCGCTGGGCATGTTGGTGACCTCGCGGTACACCGTGGACATCCACCCGCCGTGCAGCGAGGCGTAGGAGTTCTGGTCGTAGCGGAAGTAGGCGTAGGCCTTCTCGGCCAGCGGCACCCAGAGCTCGCCGTCGCGGCCGAGCTTGGCATACGCCAGCGAGCCGCTGTAGCGGACGGGCAGGTCGGCGTCGATGCGCAGATACACCTCCTCGCCGTCGCGGTAGAACCGCACCGCGTAGGTGCCGTCGCCCAGCGGGGCGATCATCTGCTGGATGACCTGCGGGTCGGTGTCGGCCAGTGAGGACAGGGCCGCCAGGAAGTAGCAGTCGCCGATGGAGCCCTGGGCGATGTCGTCGTACTGCGGCCCGTCAACGAACAGCGGCGTGGAGGCGAAGTTGCGGTAGCCCGCCGCGGCGCTGGTGGTCGTCGGGTCGGGCAGGTCCTGCCCGGCGATCTCGGTCGAGATGTACTGGCTGGAGGCGGGGTTGGTGGTGTAGGGCTGGTAGAACGCTTCAATCTTGTGGACGCTGCGGGCGGCGGCCTCGGCGGCACTGGCGTCGCCGGTGCCGTCGGCGCTGTCGGCCCAGAAGCTGTCCAGGCCGGCCCCGCCGTAGAGGGCATCCACCCCGCCGCCGACGCTGACCAGCAGGTCGTCCCCGTCCTGGCCATAGAGCGTCCCGGCACCAGTGCCGGCCTCGAAGAGCTCATCGGCTCCAGCCCCGCCGTACAGCCAGTTGGTCAGCGACACCGAGTGCGTCAGGCGGATGACGTCGTCCCCGCCGAAGCCGTACACCACCACCGAGGCGAAGGGGCCGCGGTAGCTGTCGCTGCCGGCAGCGGTGGTCACCACCAGCGAGGCGCCGCTCTGGCTGACGGTGATGAGGTCGTCGGCGTCGGTGCCGGTGATGAGCAGTTGCAGCCCGCCGGTGAGGGAACGGACCTCCACCTCCACCACCTGGCCCGGCGTCGGATCGGTCGGCGGGGGGGTGGGCGCGGGCAGATCCTCGGCCTCGGTGGCGACGCTGAGACGGTAGCGTCCGGTAGTGCCGTCCGCCCCGGCGGCCAGGACGTAGTAAGTCTCCCCGCTGACCACATCCACGCTGGCGGAAGTCCCGCTGCCGCCGGCCAGCAATTCGCCGTCGGCGTCGTAGATGCCCACCACGCCGCGCAACCCACCGAGCCAGCCCAGGGCCGCCAGGCTGACCTCCATGGTGCCGGTGACCGTGGCGGTCACGGCCAGGGCGTCGGTGTCGCCGGCGTAGTTGATCCAGCCGGTCACGCTGCCGGAGCCGTCGGCGTCCAGGGCCAGGGCCCCGGCCTGGGCCAACGTCCCGCCGTAGTCGTCGGCGGGGATGCTCTCCAGCGAGAGCACGTAGTCGCCCGAGGTGCCGTTGATGGCGGCGGCCACGGCGTAGTAGGTCTGGCCGGCCCATGCGGTGAAGCTGACCTGGCTGTCCAGGCTGTCGGCGGCGGCGTTGTCGCTGCGGCCCACGAGCCGGCCCCGGCCGTCGAAGACCAGCAGGTAGGAGTCGATGGCGCTGCCGCTGCCGGCCGACATGCCCACCCGCATCCGCCCTCGGGCCGGGGCGGTGAACTTGTAGGCCTTCACCCCGCCCACACCAAGCTGGCCGGAGGCCGAGGTCGAGCCGCCGGCCTGGATGGTCAGCTCCTCCGGCGCCAGCAGGATCTCCAGCACCGTGGGGAAGATCCGCAGCCGGTACCGGCCCGTGCTGCCGTTCAGCCCGGCCACTTTGAGGCAATAGTCCTGACCCTGGACCACATGGACGTCAAGCTGCCCGGCGGCGGTGCTGCCCAGCAGGTGCCCGTCGGCGGTGTAGGCCAGCAACTGAGCCTGGAGCCCGTTGCTCAGCCCGGGCAGGCTCAGCGACAGTCGCATCTGGCCCGTTCGGGGCGCGGTGAACCGCAGCACGTCCACGTCGCCGGCGTAGTCGATGCTGTCGGCCATCCATCCGCCGCCGCGCACCGAGATACGCCCCGCGGTGGCGGCTTGGAGCGTGTTGCCGTACCGGTCCCGCGGGTCGCTGTTGATCTGAAGGGTGTACGCCCCGGAGGTGCCGGCGGCGGCAGCGGCCGCCAGGTAATAGGTCCGCCCGGGCCGCATGCGATACCGAAGCAGGCTGTCGGTGGTGCCGGGGGCGGCGTTGTTGTTCTTCTTGATCCGCCGGCCCCGGTCGTTGAACAACCGGAGCACCGGGTCCAGGCCGTCTCCCGCCGAACGCATGGACACCGAGAGCTTGCCCTTCGCACCGGTCGTGAAACGATACATCTTCGCCGCCACCTGTTGGCGGATCTGGTCAGAGATGCTCAGGCTGCCGGCCGCCGGTACACTCAGCGTCTGGCAGGAGGAAAACAGGTCGGCAAAGACGGTCCGGCTCATCAGGAGCCGGGGTTCGAGCGATTCTATTTTCGGAAGCTGATGTTTGCGTCTCATTGCCTGCCTCGGGGATGCGAAGCACGAAAAACTCCGCTACCTCCGAGGCAGCGCACCATCCGTGGAACCCGCCAACGTCCCACGCTACGTATGGAGCCTACGATTCGCCCACCCCGCGGGCAAACGCCCAAAGCCGGAAAAACCGACCCGCCAACGGGGCAGGGCGCACCTGCGCAACGACTGCCCCCAGGGGCTGATCCGGACGTGCCCGGTCCGGCTCGGCAAGGCCTGCCGCCGAGGGCTCGGACCGCCAAAAGCCCCTTGACAGCCTGAGGATGGCGTCAGTAGACTCCCGGGCTGACGCATGTTCCCAAGCGGGCACGCGGGGTCGGCTTCAGCGGGTCGGTCTTGGCATCCCCTCAACGCCGGCCCGACGTCCGCACGCACGAGCAACAGCAGGTGGCCGGGGCCGGGCGGCCTTGGTTGGACAATTCCCGCGCAGCTCCGGACCTTGTGGATACGTACAACTGGAAGAGGGGACGGGAAATGGGCTTGAAGCAAGACACCAGTGCCGTGCCGAACGCACTGCTGCGACTCGCCCTGCTGTGCGTCCTGGCGGGTCTCGGTGCCGGTTGTCAGACCGGCCGGGTGCAGTTGGCGTTCTATACCGACAAGGGTCACTTCCCCAGCCGGGGATGCGAGGACGACGTGTTGTTCCTCTTCCGGGGCAGCGAGTACCTTTACATGGACTGGCTGGACGTGCCCGTGCTCCGGATGCGCGTCACCGCTGCAAGGGGCAAGACTCACCCGCTGCTGGACCCCACAGACACCCTCCGCACCGCTGAGTTCGACATGGAGGTCGAATGCCTGGCGGGAGGAAAGGGCCAGTGGAAACAGTGCGCGTCTTTCACAGCCCGCGAGCACGAGATCACCTCGGAGAAGATGCCCGGGGTAGGCACCATCGAGGTCAGGATGGACGACACGCAATACGGGCTGGCCCGCCTGGACAGGCTCCGCATCGACTTCGAGGCCGACTTCCTGGCAAAGGCCCGCAGCCTGGCGGCCACGCAGGTCGAGCGCCTTAACGACCCTAAACTGGGCCGGTGCTGGCGGTTCCTGAAGCGTAACACCGTGTCCGTCGGCAAACCCATACGAAAACGCGTCGGGGTCAGGTACAGCTACAAGGCTGAGAAACGCTTCCCGCCCGACCCCAAGACCAATCCGTACCTCGAAATCACCGTGAAAATGCAGGAAGAGTATGTCACCAAGACACCCATGACAGTGGAGGAGGCGTGGGAATACTGGCCCGTGGACCCGCGCCGGTTCGGGGCCGTGCCCATGTGCCTCAAGCCGCTGAAGGTAGAGCGGTGCCCCACCCGCGTCCTTCACCAGGAGGACTCCAAGAAAAGGCTCGACCCCCCGGATAAGCCCAGGCCGGCCGCCAACGTGACCGTCCTGTTCCATTTCGAATACCCCAACGCCCCAGCCGGATGGGTCAAGCCGAGGTTCTTGCGCGACCGCACGGCCATCACCGACGGCAACGGAGTGGCCACGCTGGACCTCTGGCCCATCGTCCCGGCCAGCAACATCTGCGATAAACTGGCGGTTCACTACAGAGCCCAAGACGACCACGCCCGCCCAAGCCCGGGCAGCAACGAAATCACGATACTGCGCAGCGAATTACGGCCCTGGTGGCAGCGCTGGCAGCGCGAACACGCAAAGCAGCCCTGAGCGGCCCGTCGCGGCCAGCAGGGCTGAGGGCGAAAGGACCGAAGATGAGTGGAATAGTCGCCAGGCTGATCGCGGCAGCAACGGCGGTGCTGTGCCTCTGCGCAGCCGCGCCGGCCGAAGAAAAGCACAAGGCCGCGCCCCCGCTGGTCTTCGAGTACCAGGGCTTGCTGGACAGCGACCTTGTCTGCGCCTGGGAAAGCTGGGAGTCAACGGTGGCCGAGGACACATCCAGGCCGGCGCAGCGCCGGGCGGACGCCTACAACAACCGCGCCGTGTGGCGATACTTCCGGGGCCGGTACGAGACGGCTCTGGATGACCTCAACGAAGCCATCAAGCTGCAACCCAAGGCCATCTACTATTCCAACCGCGGCGTCATCCATCGAAAACTGGCCGTCCTGGCCACCTCCACCAAAGACCGCCAGCACCACTGGGAGCAGGCCAAGGCGGATTATCGCAAGGCGCTGGATACCGCCGGGGGCGAGCTGCCCTTCGCCCACAACAACCTGGGCTGGCTGCTGGTGCTGGAGGCCAACCAACAGCGCGACGAAGAGAAGCGCTACGAACTGCTGAAACAGGCCAAGGAACATCTCAGCAAGGCCGCCAAGGCTGGAACCGACGAGGAGCCGCTGCTGCCGCTGGGGCACGTCAACCTGGCCGCGGCCTCCATCTGTGAAGACGACCTCAAGGCGGCCGACAAGCACCTCAAGGCCGTCGCCGGCAGGGTGAACAAGGCCGAGGAGCCGTGGACGGAACAATGCAGCCTGCTGAACCTCGGCGAGCTGGCCCGCTGCCAGGGCGACTGGGAGACCGCCGCCAGGCGCTACCAAGACGCCTACCAGCTGGGCAAGCCCGACCAACTGCCCCCGCCGTCCGCCCAGCTCGCCGAGGCCAAGAGCACCGAGGCCGACAGGAGCCCCTGGATCCTCCAGCGCCTCGGGGCCGCACGCTTCCTGCTGGGCTGGTACGACAAGGCCTACAGGGACCTGACCGCCGCGGCCGGAAAGTTCGGCCCCGAGACCACCGCCGGTCGCTACGCGGCGCTGCTGGCAGCCCTGGCCAAGGCCCGCCAGGAGGAGCAGAAAAAGATCCAAACCACGCGGGAGATGTCCCGCCCGAAACGATGGATCGACGCACTGGAGGCATACCTCGCCGGCCACCTCTCCGCCCGCTCGCTGAAGGGCGCCGCCCGAGACAAGAACCCCGCCGCCGAGCGGGCCAAGAAGTGCGAGATGTACTACTACATGGGTGAGAAAAGACTGCTGGAAACCGGCGGCGTCATGGACGACGAGGCCCGGAAACTCTTCAAGGAGGCGCTCAAGGCCGGTGAGGCACACCGGCTGGAGAGGACCATGGCCCAGTACAGGCTCACCAACGAGTGACGCCCGGCCTGGGCCGGAAGTCCCCAAGGTGGAGCACCAATGTCCGCAGGCCGTCGCCAAGACGTCACCTCGCGCCGGATAGCCCGGCTCGCCGGGGCCGGGGTCATGCTGCTGGCGCTCTGCGCGGTCAACAACTCCGCCGCTCAAAATACCCCCTACACCCCGAGCCCGGCCGCGTCCCCCAAGTCGCCTGCACAGACCATCCGGTCGCTCCTGGCGGCCATCAAGGACCTGAAGGCCACGGACAAGTCCCGCCGCAAGTACTCCGACGAGGTGGTCGCCAAGGCGGCCAAGATAGCCTGCCAAGGCCGGGCCGCCGGC
>MVCS01000075.1 GCA_002049885.1 Planctomycetales bacterium 4484_123
CGGGGGTGACGGTGAGCTTCCAGGCGCTGCCGGACCGGCCCCTCACGCCGGCGGACCTGCCCCGCGCCCTGGCGCGGGCGTTCGACCGGCTGGTGCTGGACGAGCGCCGCTTCGTGCTGGACGTGGAGCGCAGGCGCGTGCTGGTCCCGCCGATGCTGTGGGCCTGCCGGGAGATGCTCGTTCGGCGATACCAGGCGGACTACGGCGTAAGAGAGGTAACGTTGCTGACGGCGCTGCGACCCCACGTGGGCCCGGCGGCCCTGCGGCGGCTGGAAGAGGCCGTGGGTTACGCAGTCACCAATCGCGGGCGGCCGGCCATACTGGCCATACCTGGACCGAAGAGGTTCTACCCGGGCAAGCTCGGGCGCATCGAGCGTCCAGCGGCGGACTCCGGGCCGGGATGAGAGCATGCTGAGGACACTGGAGCGACTCGGCGGCGGCACGATCAACGTGGTGGCCGGGTTCGGCGACTTCTGCCGCTTCTCGGGGCGTACGATCAACTACTCGGTCACCACCTTCGGGCGCTGGCGGATGGTGAGGTTGCTGCTGGAGCAGATGTACCAGGTGGGTACCAAGTCCATCCCCGTGGTGATGATAACGGGGGCCTTCGTGGGCATGGTGCTGGCGGCGCAGTCGGTGCTCCAGTTCAAGGCGGTGGGCATGGAGGGCAAGCTGGGCGCGGTAATCAACCTTTCGGTGGTGCGCGAATTGGGGCCCGTGCTGGCGGGACTGATGCTGGCCGGCCGGGTCGGCGGGGCGCTGGCGGCCGAGCTGGGCAGCATGCGCGTCACCGAGCAGATCGACGCCCTGCGCGCGATGGGCTCCGACCCCATCCGCGTGCTGGTGGTGCCGCGCTTCCTGGCCTGCCTGCTGCTGATGCCCGTGCTGGTGCTGTATGCGGACCTGATGGGCATCGCCGGGGGCTACGCCATCGGGGTGCACGTGTATGAGATCAGCGCGGCCGATTACTGGGACAACGCCGCCCGGACGGTGGGCATGCTCGACATCTTCTCGGGACTGCTCAAGAGCCTGTTCTTCGCCGGGGTGATGAGCCTGATCTGCTGCTACCGCGGCTTTCGCTGCCGGCCCGGGGCGGTGGGCGTGGGCCAGGCCTGCACCAAGAGCTTCGTGGAGTCCTGCATGATGGTACTGGCGCTGGACTTCTTCATCGGCGTCTTCATGAACACCGTCCGCACCCTCATCTGGGGCGTGCAGCCGGTGATATAGGAGATACCGACCTTGCTGCGAAAGTGGCTCAACAACTGGCTGGACCGGCATCGAATCTGGACGAACCTGCTGCTGCACGCCGTGGGCATACCCGCCACCATAGCCGCCATACCGGTGGCGGTCATGGGCCACTGGCTGGTGGCGGCGGGACTGCTGGTCGGCGGCTACGCCCTCCAGTTCATCGGCCACGCCATCGAGGGCAACCGCTCCGGCGAGGAGCAACTCATCCGCCGCCTGTTGCGGCGGCGTTCGTGAGGGAGACGAGCATGCCCGTTTCGCGGACAAATCGACTGGCCATCGAGGGAGGCCGGCCCGTGCGCCAGGAGCCCTTCCCGCCGCGGCGCCTGTTCGGCGAGGAAGAGAAGGCTGCGGCCATGGCGCTGTTCGACGAGGCCATCGCCACGGGGCAGGCCTTCGGCTACAACGGGCCTCGCGAGCAGGCCTACGAGAGGGACTTCGCCGAGTACCTCGGCGGCGGACTGGCCAAGGCGGTCAACTCGGGCACATCGGCAGTGCTGGCGGCATTGGCGGCACTGGAGCTGGAGCCGGGCAGCGAGGTCGTCGTCCCGCCCATCACCGACCCCGGCGGGGTCATGCCCGTGGCCATGATGAACTGCCTGCCCGTGCCCGCCGACACCGACGGGTCTTCATTCAACGCCGGCCCCGAGCAGATCGCCGCGGCCATCACCGAGCGGACCCGGGCGCTCATCGTCGCCCACATCATGGGCGAGCCGGCCGACATGCAGCCCGTCATGGACCTCGCCCGCAAGCACGGCCTGTACGTCATCGAGGACTGCGCCCAGGCCCACGGGGCGAGCTACCGCGGGCGGATGGTCGGCACCTGGGGCGACCTGGCGGCCTTTTCCACCATGTCCGGCAAACACCACGCCACCGGCGCCCAGGGCGGAGTGGTCTTCACCCGCAACGAGGAACTGTTCTGGAAGGCCCGGCGCTTCATGGACCGCGGCAAGCCCTTCGGCACCGACGAGACCACCAACGTCCGGCTGGGGCTGAACCTCAACAGCAACGAGCTGTCCGCCGCCATCGGCCGGGCGCAACTGAAAAAACTGCCCTGGATCGTCCAACGCCGTCAGGAGCTGGCAGAGGCCATCTGCGAGGGCATCGCGGACCTGCCAGCCCTGGCTGGTCCCCGGCTCGCCCCGGAGGCCACCGCGAGCTACTGGTTCCTCCGCCTGAGCGTCGATCCGTCAAAGCTCACCGTGGAGAAGAACCGGTTCGCCGAGGCCGTCCGGGCGGAGGGCGTCCCGGTGACCGTCTCCTACGACCACATGCCAAACGAACACATCTGGTTCCGCCAGCGCCGGACCTACGGCACCAGCGGGTACCCCTGGCCGCCGGGCGAGGCCGGAGAAAAGGCCGTGCAGTTCGACCTGCCCAATTGCCGGGCCGCCATCGACAGATGTTTCCTCATCGCCGTCCACGAGAACTGGTCCCGGCGCGAGGTGGACGACACGGTGGCGGCGCTGCGAAAGGTCCACGCGGCCTTCGTGAAGGATTGAGACTCCCGGGCATTCCCAGGCCGGCAAGGTTCAGGGGAGCAACCAGAGAGGCCATCAGGGGTGGGGGAAGCGGAAAAACCACTAAAGACCACATAGATTTTCTGCATAATTTGCAATTTCGCCCTTGACGGTGGCTTGCGGGCGGCGAATATATACAAAATGCGTACTCGTTTGCTCGGTTCTTCGAGCCGAGCATCCCAATCGCAGCGGGCCCGCACAACGGAAAGGCACGGCGACCGTGGCAACCACGACAACCAACGCCAGACGTTCCCGCCCAAGTCTGGCCAGAGCGCTGGCCGGGTTGTCCCCGGCGGAGCGCCGGCTGTACCAATCGATTCCCGAGAAGATCGACTACGTCCCCCAGGGCGACTTCGACGTGCCCGGCACGGAGGAAGAGCTTTTCGGTCCCTGCGCCGAGGTCGTCCCGGTGGCCCGGTGGCGGCACTTCCCGCAGGTGCAGGACGAGCACCCCTCATCGCCGGCCCTCCGGCCCGAACTGACCCGCCGGCAGGAGGCGGTGCTTTTCAAGCGGTACAACTACGCCCGCTACCGCCTGGCAAGGCTGGTCTCGGCCCAGCAGAGGCGATTCTCCGCCGCCCGGGTCCCTGAGATGCTGCGCTGGTACCGCCGGGTGCTGGACTGCCGGGCCGAACTGGCCGGAGCCAACATGGCCCTGGTGGTGGCCATGGCCAGGCGCAGCCGGATCAACACCGTCGAGTTCGGCGAGATGGTCTCGGAGGGCAACCTGGCCCTGCTGCGGGCCATCGACAAGTTCGACCCGCAGAGGGGCTTTAAGTTCTCGACCTACGCCTGCCGGGCGATCCTCAAGGCCTTCGGGCGGCTGGCCGTCAAGACCGGCAGGTATCGCCAGCACTTTCCCACCGAGTTCGACCCGCAGATGGAGCGCTCCGACGAGGTGGAGCGCCGGCACAGTTACCAGTCTGAGCTGGCCGTCGAGGACCTCCGCCGCGTCCTGCAGCGCAACCTGGCCGGACTGAGCGACGTGGAGCGCACGGTGGTTGGCGCTCGCTTCGCCGTGGACGGACACGCCCGCCCCGGCACGCTGGAGGAGGTCGGCCGGCGGGTGGGACTGTCCAAGGAGCGCGTCCGTCAGGTGCAGAACGAGGCCCTGGCCAAGCTCCGGGCGGCCCTGTCCGAGGCAGCGGCCTGAGCGCCGCCGGGGGGCTGTCCCGCCGCCCGTGCCGCCGAGGGCGAAATGCCGGTGGTGCGAGTGAAGGCCTTCAACAGCGGCGTGGCCTACTTCGAGCACGCCGGGAAGGTCACCGGCGACGCCACGGTGCTGTTGAAGTTCAAGCCCGAGCAGATCAACGACCTGCTGAAGTCGTTGGTCGTGACGGACCCCAGCGGCGAGGTCACCGGCATCAGCTACGCCTCCCAGGAGCCCCTCAGCCGGGCGCTGAAGAGCTTCGGCGTGGACATCTCCGGCGAGCCCACGCTGAAGCGTTACAGCAGCGACAAGACCATCTCGCCGAAGGTCCGCGAGGCACTGACCGAGGCCATCAAGCGCCGCAACGCCCTGGCCCAGGCCGAGGCCGAGCAGCGCGAGCTGCAGCGCCGGATAAGTCGGCTCCAGCGCGACCAGGGCGTGGTCCGGGCCAACGTCACCGCCCTCAGCCGGAACCCCACCAGCGCATCCTACAAGCGCTTCGAGAAGAAACTGCTGGAAATCCAGGACAAGATCGACGCCCTTCAGGCCAGGCTGGAAGAGGCCCAGGCGAAAGTCCAGTCGCTGCGGAAGGGACTGGAAGACTACCTGGTGAAGCTGACGCTGAAATAAGCCACGCACACAGGCCGCTGCCGGACAACCGAACCGCCCCGGTCTCGACTCTTGGAAAAGGCCCGGGCGGTTCGCTTGCGCCGCTCGGTGCCCGGCGGGGGTCGCGGCACCGGCCGGGATGACCCCAGTGCAAGGCCTGAGGCCGGCGAGCCGTACCTGGCGGCGGGGCTAGCCCAGCTTGTAGTGCTTGCGCACGGGCTGGGTGACGTCCCAGACACATTCGAGCCCGGCCGGGAAGACAACCAAGTCTCCCGCGCCGAAGCTCACCTGCTGGTCGCCGGCGGTGACGGTGACCTGGCCTTCCAGGATGTAGCAGGTCTCGGGCTGGTCGTACTGCCAGTCGAACCTGGAGACCTCGCAGCTCCAGATGGGCCAGCTCTTCACGCCCATTTCCTCGAGCTGTTCGTCCGTGGGCTGGGTGACCTCGATTTCAGCCATGACTGTTCACTCCGCTCTGATCCCGGGCCCGACGAGGGAGCCTGGCCGGTACAAGGGGGACAGCGAGACCATCACCGTGCGCGATGATAGTGGTCGCCTGGTCACCTGGCAAGGTCCACCGGCGCCCTCAGCTCGCAGCCTGGCGCAGCAGGCGCTTGAAATCCTCCACCATGGCCACGGGCGAGGGATCGATGCCGGCGGCGACGGCCAGCTCGTAACTCGCCCAGTCACCCACCAGCAGCGTGGAGAAGATCCTGTGGGCCAGTCCGCCGCCCTCGATGGTGACCACCGTGCTCTTCAAGCCCTTCGCGGCGAGCATTTCACGGGTGATTTCCTGGCGGGCGAGGATGCGGGGGTCGTCGGCAGGGTCGGACAGGAAGATGAGGTGGAAGTCGCCCTTGAGTTGCGTCCAGCCAATCATCTCGTTGTGGTTCAACTCGGGCAGGACGTTCCAGAAGGCGGGCGTCTTGGCGTTCTCGTTGAACTTTATCTTCCAGATGCGCGCCACCGTGGCATAGGTGGGGGAGGCATAGACCACCGGCACCGCCGGGCCCAGCTCGGAGGCCACCTGAGTCCCGCGCTGGCGAGCGACGGGCATGAACTGCCGAAGCGAATCGGCCAGGGCGGCGACCGTCTCGACCGCGCCCTCGGCGGCGATGCCGCAGCGGTCCAGCAGGGCCGTGATGATGCCCACGCCGTAACCCGTGGCGCTGCGGGGCTGCATGGTCGGCGGGTCGGCGGGGATGGGCACGAACGGCACGCCGTCGCGCCGGCAGCGGCGCTGGAGCTGGCCGCCGGCGGAGACGCCCACCAGGGGGCAGCCGACCTTGCGGGCCGAGTCATACGCCGAGAGGGCCTCCTCCGTGTTGCCCGAGAAGGAATAGGCGATGACCAACGTCCGCTCGCGGTCCAGGTCTTCGGGCAGGTCGTAGCTGCGATGCAGGCGGACCGGCACCCGGGCCAGCTTTGCCTCGGCCACCAGCGCCCCGGCCATCCACGAGCCGCCCATTCCCGCCACCAGAACCTCGGCGAACGGCCCGCCGGGCACCGCCACGTCCTCGCCGGCGGCCAGGCCCGCCGGAAACTGCCCCGGCGAGCGGCTGATGACGCCCGCCATGTCCTGTGGATCCAGATGATGTCCCATTGGCCCTCACCCTGATTGCCGACCCGACGGCAGGGGCCGGCCGGTGCCTGTCCAAAAGCAGGCCCTGCTCCCGCAGGGCCTGCCAGACGGGTGGATGATGGGATTCGAACCCACGACCCCCTGGACCACAACCAGGTGCTCTGACCAACTGAGCTACATCCACCATTTGTAAGGCCACCTTGCCGACGGCCTCCGAAGTAGTTTATCGACGCGGCCAACCGATTTGTCAAGTCCGGCACCAGGGGCCGAGCGTCCCAAGGACTCAAGGATTGTGGAACCTTCAAGGAAATATGCCTACAAGACCGAGGCTGGCCCGGCTGTGAAAAATCCGGCCACGGGGCCGTGCCGTGCCTCGGCCGAGGGGGGGCATTCGTACACGGCACCTCGTCGCCCCCGGCCGGTCCGACTGGAGTATGAAAGCTCTCACCTGCCGCCTCCTGAGGTGCCGACCGGGTCGGGCCGTGGGGCAGAGCGCAGCAAGTCAAGGGAACAGGAGGCGGCCTCGTGGCCAGAACGGCAATCGTGCTCGTGTCGGTGGGGCTCGTCGTGGGGGCAGGGACGGCCAGTGGGTGTACGTGGCGGGACCCAAGCGGGAGT
>MVCS01000076.1 GCA_002049885.1 Planctomycetales bacterium 4484_123
CCGCTACGCCGCCCTCTGCCGGCGGCGCCACAGCCTGCTCCACCACGAGCCGGTGCCGCCGCGCGACGAGCCGACGTGGCCCTCCCGGCGGCGCCAGGCCCGCAGCCGCCAGAACAGCCTGGGCAGGGCGTTGTTGTAGGCGTTGACGCGGATGTGGCGGATGACCTCGCGGAAGGGCTTGGCCCCGGGGTCGGGCATGGGGATCAGCAGCCCCACCGCCACCAGTCGGGCAACCATGGAGGCCAGGAAGGTCAGGTGCCAGTTGTTCCACAGGAACGGTCCCACGCTCAGGGGGCTGCGGTCGTACTGGAGGGCGATGAAGTGGTCGGCCAGCCAGCCGCCGAAGGTCCCCCCGGCAAGGCCCCCGACGGCGGTGAAGACGGCGGCGGCGGCCATGTACTTGCTGCGTCCGGCCGACTCGGAAAAGCCCAGCAGCACGTTGAACCGCCCCAGCTCCACGCCGCCCCACATGGCCCCGCCGATCATGCAGGTGGCGGCGCCCAGGGCGTAGGCCAGCCACATGGGCCCGTCGGCGGGGATGAAGAACCAGCCCACCGGCGAGAAGAACGTCCCGGCGGTGCACAGGATCAGCACCGGGCGTCGGCCCCAGCGGTCGATGAGCCTGCCCCACAGCCGCACCGTCAGCAGCGCCATCAGCGGGCTGCACACCATGAACACCACGTTGGCGCCAAGCTTGCTGTAGCCGAGGTTCTCCAGGCAGTTCAGCCACCAGAACTGCGCCCCGACGGTCATGGCGAAGGCGATGGTGGCGGCGTACAGAGCGTAGTGGATGAAGCGCCGGTCGCGCACCGCCTGGATGACCGAGCCGAAGGCCTCGCCCACGGCCCCGGCCGCGGCGATGAGGGGGTGGCGCCTGTGGCGGCGCCGGGGTGCCAGCAGCGGCTCCGAGACGATCTCACGCATGCGCAAGAACAAGGTCACGTCGATGACGCCGAAGATCGCCCCGAAGGCGAACAGCCCGCAGATGGCGGGCAGCAGGTAGGGCTGGGAGGCCACCGTCAGCGGCGTCTCCGGCGGGACGTCCACGGTGGCCAAGTCGAGTATCAGCCCGGCGGCGATGGTCACGAGGATCTGTATGGGGATGGTCCACACCCGCCGGGTGGCGAAGTACCGCCCCCGGATGCGGCGGGGGATCATGTCCGCCATCCAGTTCTGCCACGGCGGCATGGCCATGTGGGCCAGCAGTGCCCCCAGGGCGTAGATGACCAGGAACACCCTCACCGCCCCGGGGCCCGGGCGCAGCACCAGCGGCACCGCCGCGATCGCCAGCCAGATCAGCCGCTGGATGGTGGCGTAGAAGATGAACTGGTACTTCCGCAGCCCCGTGCGCTCGATGATGACCGCCGAGATGAGCTGCCCCAGATACGCCGTCCACGCGATCGCCGAGAGGTAGCCGAAGTCGCGATTGCCGAACCCCAGCAGCTTGCCCAGCAGCGTCATCTGGCTGCCGGAGATGCAGGCCATCCACACCACGCCGAACATCCACGCGGCGGTCACCGTTCGCATCGCCGCTCGGAGCGGCTTGCCTCCTACCCGCAGTGCCGGCAGCTCATCGAACGAACGGCGTCGCCAGGGCATGGCCGGAGCCCTTCACGCAGATGGCACATACCATCGTCCATTGTTGCCTCGGAGCTTCATGGATTCCGGCCAAATGGCCCCGCTTTTTGAAAAAAAAAATCGCCCCCACGCCGGGCCCGTCTTCAACCCGGCAGTACGATGACGTCCTCGGGCCGGACCAGTGCCGTCAGCTCCTCGCCCACCGCCGCCGCCGGCCGGGCCGGCATCGCCGCCCCCAGCAGCTCCAACCCGCCGGCCAGCTCCAGCCGGAACCGCGCCGTCTCGCCCAGGTGGACCCACTCGGTCAGCCGGGCCGGCAGGGCGTTCTCGCCGCCGCCGGCCTGGCCGGTCGGGGCGAGTCGGACGCACTCCGGGCGGATGCAGCAGGTGACCTGATCGCCCACGGTCAGGGCCTCGCTGCCCCGTCCCAGCAGCTTTCCCAGCGGCGTGCCCAGCACCAGGTACGCCCCCTCGCGCCCGGCCACGCCCGCCGGCAGGAAGTTGCCCTCGCCCAGGAACTCCGCCACGAAGCGGTTGGCCGGATTGTCGTACAGCTCCGGGCCGGTGCCCACCTGGACGATCCGGCCTTCGCGCATCACGGCGATGCGGTCGGCGATGGCCAGGGCCTCGGCCTGGTCGTGCGTGACGTACACCGCCGTGGTGCCCGAGGACTTCACTATGCGGCGGATCTCCCAGCGCATGGCCGCCCGCAGCGTCGCGTCCAGGTTGCTCAACGGCTCGTCCAGCAGCAGGCACTTGGGCCGGGCCGCCAGGGCCCGCGCCAGCGCCACCCGCTGCTGCTGGCCGCCTGAGAGCTCCATGGGCTTGGCCGAGGCCTTCTCCGCGATCCGCACCGTCTCCAACAGTTCCCGCACGAGCTGTTCCCGCTGGCGCCGGCCCACGCCGCGGATCTGCGGCCCGAAGGCCACGTTCCTGGCCACCGTCATGTGCGGCCAGAGGGCGTAGTTCTGAAAGACCATGGCCGCATCGCGGGCCTCAGGGGGCAGGGCGGTCACGTCCCTGGAGCCAAAGTGGATCCGCCCGCGCGTGGGCTCCACGAAGCCCGCCAGCATCCGCAGCAGCGTGGTCTTGCCGCAGCCGCTCGGACCGAGCAGAAAGAACAGCTCGCCCGCTTCGATCTCCAGTGTCACCTCCGCCACCGCCACCACCGTGCCACGGGCCGTGGGGAAGGCCTTGGTCAGCTTCTCCAGGCGAATGGGGACCATCGCGGGGTAAGCTACGCCCGCGCGGCCCTACTGTCAATTCGCGCCCGAAGCGCGGCGCTGAGACCCCCGGGTATGACGCCCTCCGGGGCCCAGGGGCTGCCAATTCAGCCGGCGAGCTGTCCTTCCCGTTGCCACCCGCCCCGGCCGGCCATACCCTGTAACCATGGACCCGCTGCCCGTCCGGCTGGACATCTATCGCACGGCCATACCCATGCGGACCTTCGAGCACGCCGCGGCCCGGCGCGAACTGGCCGAGGCCGTGGTGGTCCGCCTGGAATTGTCCGACGGCACCGCCGGCTGGGGCGAGACCCACCCGCGCCGGTACGTCACCGGCGAGACGCTCCAGTCCGTTCCCGATGACATAGAGCGGCTGTTGTGGCCGGCGCTGCGGGGCGGCGACCCCCAGGGCCGGGACCTGCCCGCCTCCCACGCCGGCCGGTGCATCTGCGCCGCTCGCTGCGCCGTGGAACTTGCCCGCTACGACGCCTACCTGACCTGGCGGTGGCGGCAACCGCGCGTCCGGCCGCCCGAGATCGAGCCCTTCCCGCCGGTCCGCGTGACCGGTGTGCTCGGCTCGGCCGAGCCGGCCAGGACGGCCCGGCGGTTGTGGCTCATGCGGCTGTACCGCCTGCGGGACTTCAAGCTCAAGCTCGGCCTGGGCGAGGAGGTCGATGCCGAGAACCTGCGCATCGTCCGCCGCCGCTTGCGCAGGGCCCTGGCCGCCGGCAAGTGCACCCTGCGGGTCGATGTCAACGCCGCCTGGTCGGCTGACGAGACGCCCGAGCGGGTGCGTGAGCTGAGCGGCTACGGCGTCTGCGCGGTCGAGCAGCCCGTCCCCGGCCCGCCGGAGGAGCTGATCCGACTGGCCCAGCGCTGCGAGCTGCCACTGCTGGCCGATGAGTCCCTGGTAAGCCTTGCCGATGCGGAGAAGTTCGCCCGGGCCCCGGGCAGGAAGGTGTGGCTGAACATCCGGCTGAGCAAGAACGGCGGGCTCTGGCCGGCGGCCACCATCGCCGAGCTGGCCCGCCAGGCAGGCGTGCCTTTCGTCGTTGGCTGCATGGTCGGCGAGAGCAGCATCCTCTCTGCCGCCCAGCGCCTGCTGCTGTGGCGCACCGGGCCGCCGAGGTTCCTGGAGGGCAACTACGGCCGATTCCTGCTGCGGGACGACCTGACCCGGCGCTCCCTGCGCTTCGGCTACGGCGGCAAGCTGGGCCCGCCCTTTGGCCGCGCCGGCCCGCCGGCGGTGGTGATTGATTCCAAGCGCCTGGCCCGTTACGGCAGGCTGCTCAAGACGCTGCGGGTCTGAACTTGCCGGTTCACCGGCCGGCGGCGCGCTGCCGGGCAGAGGGCGGGGGGCTATAATCCTTCGTATGGACCGGCAGGGACGCGACAGCCCGGCCCGGCAGCGGACCTCGCGACGGGGCTTCTTCCGCGAGGCCCTGGCGGGCATTTTGGCACCGCTGGTGGAGCTGTTGGGCGACCGGCTGGCTCGGGCCGGGCTGGTGCCGGCGCCTGGCCGGGACTCCCGCCGTCTCCGCCCCCCCGGCGCCCTGGCGGGGCCGGCCTTCGAGCGGCTTTGCACCCGTTGCGGCCGATGCGAGGCAGCCTGCCCGGCCGGGGCGATAACCATGAAGCCGCTGCCGGGCATCGACCCGTCCGTGCAGGCCTGCCTGTTGTGCGAAGAGCTGCCATGCGTGGCCGCCTGCGAGGCCGGGGCCCTCCAGCCGGTGCCGAGAGAACAGGCCGCCATGGGCGTGGCAGTGTGGGACCCGGCGGCGTGCCTGCTGACCGGCGGTGAGGAATGTGGCCTGTGCCGGCACGCCTGTCCGCTGGAGGGGGTCATAGCCATCGAGAATGGCCGGGTCGTAGTTGATGGCGGGGCGTGTGCGGGCTGCGGCTGCTGCCAGATGGTCTGCCCGGCCCGGCCAAAGGCCATCACGGTGGAAGTGTTCTAGACACCAGGCACCAGGCATTTGGCATTGGTTCGGCATTTGTTGGAAGCGCGGGGCTAACCAGCGGCCTGCCGGTCGGTCAATCCGCAGTCCAAAACTCGCGGTTGGCGGTCCCGGGTCCGCAATCCGCAATCCTCCTGGCGGTTGGCGGCGTGGCTCATTTCTGGCGCATCATCTTGGCTGGCTGCTTGCCTTGCCCGGCCCGGGGGCGATAGACTACTGCCCCGGTTTGGGTCCTGATGGGCAGAGAAATCTGGAAAGGACTGACAGGTGGCATCTTGGGCTCGCAGCTCTACGTGCATTTTCACCAGTGAGTCGGTCACGAAGGGTCACCCCGACAAGCTGGCCGATCAGATTTCCGATGCGGTGCTGGACTCGCTCATCGCCGCGGACCCCCGTGCCCGGGTGGCCTGTGAGACGCTGGTCACCACCGGGCTGGTCGTCCTGGCCGGCGAGGTCACCGTGCACAACCAGGCCGCCAAAGAGGCCCTGCTGAACGTGGAGGACACCGTCCGGCGCGTCATCCGCGAGGTAGGCTACGACGAGCCCGCCGCCGGCTTCGACTACCGCAGTTGCTCGGTGCTGCGCTGCCTGCACTCCCAGTCCCAGGACATCGCCCGCGGCGTGGACGGTGCTCGCCGGGGGAAGGCACGGGCCAAGAGGCAGGGCGCCGGCGACCAGGGCCTGATGTTCGGCTACGCCTGCGACGAGACCAAGGTGCTCATGCCGCTGCCCATCCAGTTGGCCCACCGCCTCACCGCCGGCCTGACCGAGGCACGCGAGAGCGGCCTGATAAAGTGGCTCCGGCCGGACGGGAAGAGCCAGGTCTCCGTGGAGTATCGCGACGGCCAGCCGGTGCGGCTGCACACGGTGGTCCTCTCCACCCAGCACAACGAGAGCGCCGTCGATCCGCGCACCGGCACCATCTCCGAAAAGGCCCGCGCCGAGCTCATCCGCAAGGTCATCAAGCCCGTGGTCATGGACGAATGTCCCAGCCTGTGGAACAATCGCATCCGCTATCACATCAACCCCACCGGGCGCTTCGTCATCGGCGGGCCGCACGGCGATACCGGCCTGACCGGGCGCAAGATCATCGTCGATACCTACGGCGGCCGGGGCAGCCACGGCGGGGGGTGCTTCAGCGGAAAGGACCCCTCCAAGGTGGACCGCTCCGCCTCGTACATGGCCCGGCACGTGGCCAAGAACATCGTGGCCGCCGGCCTGGCCCGGGCGTGCGAGGTGCAGTTGGCCTACGCCATCGGCGTGGCCGAGCCCATCAGCGTGTACATCGACTGCCAGGACGGGCTGGTGCCGCCGGAGCGGCTGGTCAAGGCCGTCCGCGACATCTTCCCCCTCACCCCCGCGGGCATCATCGACTACCTCAAGCTGCTCCGACCCATCTACCAGGCCACCGCCCACGACGGCCACTTCGGCCGGGAAGAGCCCGACTTCACCTGGGAAAAAACCAACAAGGTCCGCGCCCTGCGCAAGGCCTGCCGAGGCTGAACGGCCGAAAAAAGGGGGCAGCCGGGCGTTGTGTGAAGCCAGAAAGGACGGCAGCGGTCCCCCGGGAGACTGGTGCCGTTGCAGGTTGGTTCAGCGGGGAGGTAGGCCGATGCACTTCCGCGCAACGTCGAGCAGGTTGGTCGCGCTGCTGGCATTGGGCGTGTTGCCGGGATGCTGGCTGCCTTTTGGGCGGGTCGATGTCACCAGGCCCGACACGCTTCGCGGAAAGGCCGTCACGATCGCGGGACTCTCTGGCCGGACCGTCGTCCTGGCCGGTGGCCGGAAGGTGGAGCTGGCGGGGCTGGAGCTGCCTTCGGCGGGAGTGGACCCCCATCATGCCCGTGACGTGCGGGCGGAGCTGGCCAGCACTCTGCTTGGTGGCGGCTACCATGTCATCGTCGCGCCGGAGCCGGATGGACATGGGCGGCTGATCGGCATACGGATGCACGATAAACC